>VXPO01000178.1:0-8643 GCA_009839505.1 Gammaproteobacteria bacterium | reverse complement strand
TATTCTTCTCAGTCTCTCGGGCGCGTTGATTTGTCTTTGACAAGGTCGGGAGGGCGACCACAAGGGGCGCCCCTACGAGAACCGCTAGTCGACGGTCGTGTCGTAGCGGACGCCGGCGGGCACGGGCACGGCTTGATGGACCGTCACGCCGTGGCCGCCCGCGGTGCGGATCGACGAGTCCACGGCGATGAACGACGTGTAGTTCGACACCAGCTGGTACTCAAGCGCGGTGTGGCGGATAGCGTCGCGCAATTCGTGGTGGGGATCGCCAGCCCACGTCTGGCGATTGGCCAGG
Source organism: Gammaproteobacteria bacterium (assembly GCA_009839505.1). GTDB lineage: Bacteria > Pseudomonadota > Gammaproteobacteria > Pseudomonadales > Azotimanducaceae > VXYL01. Next base: position 8,348 of record VXPO01000178.1, on the reverse strand, counting down.
TCGGCGATGCGTAGCCGGGCCCAGACCTTGGCCAGGGAGCTGCCGGCATCGTCATCGGCATCCTCGGCCGCCGTCAGCACATGCCGCTCGCCGGCGGCGGAGCCGAGAACGCGGACGTCCGTCGCTTCGCCCGTGAACTTGCCAGTCACGACCAGCGGGCGGCCAACGAAGAGGTCGGGCAGCTTCGCCGGGTAGACGTCGGTTGCCGCCATACCGCCCCAGTCGATCTCGACGTCGGTGAGGGCCGGGTGGCTGACGCGCTGGAAGAACCCGTCCATGACCTTGCGGCCCGAGTCGTTCAGTCCCATGTAGGCCACCACGCCCCGGCCGGCTTCTGCCATGCGCTCCATCAGGTAGCGGTTGACCGAGTTGCCGACGCCGAAGCTGAAGATGCGCGACGAGCCGATGCGCGCGTGGACCGCGGCGAGGATGTCGCGCTCGTTGCCGATGTAGCCGTCGGTCATGAACGTGACGAAGCGGAAGCGCGACGGGTCGTGGGGAAAGTCGAGGGCGGCCTTGACGCCGTTGATCATCTCCGTGCCGCCGTCCGCGCGGAGCATGTCCACGAACTGCCGTGCCCGCATGAGATTGTGTTCGGTCGCGCGAACGGGGGTCACACCGAACTGGCTAGCCCCGTCCGAGAAGCGGATGATCTGGAACGTGTCGGCCGGCGTCAGCCGATCCAGTGCCGCCCTGACGGCCTCCTTGGCCTGGTGCATCGGGCGACCGCGCATCGACCCGGAGCAGTCCATGACGAACACCAGTTCCATCGGCTGGCGGGCGACGGATTCGCTGCTCGCCGGCGGGATCGCCAGCAGGGTGAAATAGCCTTCGCCGGTCTCCGGATCCCGATGCGTCAACAGGCTCGACTTCATCGTCTCGCCGGCGACGCGGAAGTCGAGCACGAAGTCCCGGTTGGGGATCGTCTTGCCGCGCTTCAAGCGCACGGTGGCGTTCCGCCCGTCTCGCTCGACATCGATCCTGTGGGTGGATTTGAGCTCCTCGATTTCGACCCCGGCGTCGACTTGGACGTTGATGCTGATGTCGTGCCCGGACCGCTCCTCGGGACGCAGGTATTCCACCGGTGTGCCCGGACCGGCGGAGGCGCCGCCCCGACCGACCGCGTCCACGGGATCCGGATGGCCCGGCGGGTTGTAGCGCGGGCCCACCACCGTCGGGAACACGAACGAGTACCAGCCGTCCTTGTAGGCGAGGGTGTGGAAGTAGGTGATGTCAATGTCGATGGCGTTGCCCGGCTCGATGTTGGCGACCTTCTGTTCGAAGATGTTGGGCCGGGTCTGTTTCAGCAAGCTTGCCTGATAGCCTCGCGCCCTTGCCTCTTGGTAGATCCGCTCGGCCTCCTCCTTCTCGCGCACGATGCCGCGGATGGTGCGGTCGCCGATGATCATTAGGAACTCGCTCACCGCCGCCTTTTCGGGCAGCGGGAAGACGTACACGGCCTCGATCTTCGTGTCGTAGGGGTTCTCGTACTCCTGGCGGACGTTGACCGTGCCGATGTAGGCGTCGATGTCGGCGTTCACCGCCGTGTGCTTCAACGGCAGCGGCACATGGCGCCGGCCGGGCCGGCCGTCCCCGATCGGGAAGCTCGCGACCATCATCCCCGAGCCCGGGTTGTAGCCAACGACGACGCGATGCGCAGCTGCACCGGGTGGAGGTACGGTAAATGTCCTGTGCGGCCCGTCAGCCTTCTCACGGCTGACTACCCGCGCTTCGCTCTCGATCGGAGCGGCGTTGGCGTTGACGCCGACTTGGTACGTCAAATCGAGGAAGACATCGCCCAAGTCGGGTGTGCCGGAGCGTTCGAGATCGAGTTCGTCGATGGTGTCGGTCGGCGACGGCACATCAAAACTGCTGCGCCGAGTGTGCGAGCCGGTGACGACGACGTCCTCCGCCTCCTCGGAAGCCTCCTCCTTGGCGATGATCCAGATCTCCTGCTCGTTCGCCCCATCCCCAGGCAGCGCCTCGGGCGGCCGCGGCGAAGCCGGGGGTACTACGGCGGGCAACTCCACACGCGGTGGCGTCTGAACCGACGGCGCCTCGACCGTTACCCTCGGAGCCGGAGGCGGCGCGGGGACAGGCGGCGCGGGTTCTGCCAACGGGGCCATCTCCGACTTGCACGACACGATGGCGACGGGCACCGTCAGCACCACGCCCGTGGCCAGCAGGCCGGACACGACGCACGCCGCGCCGCGCCTCGTGAGTGAAGAGACCGCACCCGGTTCGGCGCGCCTGGAGTGATTGCGTCTGCTCATGATTCTCTCGTCTTAAGGTAGCTGCTGGCTGATCGATGCATCGATCGGTCGACCGTCTCTTGTGGTCGCCGTCACCAGGGTTAGTTCGAAATCGGCCTCGCCTTCGACCATGAGGTGAACCGTGGCGACGCGGATGCGGCCCCGCGGCAAACGGCTCTCCTCGGCAAGGGAATAGTCGGCGACGACGATGCGTTCGGCATCGCCGCGCTCCACGGCGCTGCGGTCGTAGTAGGGCGCCCGGGTGAAAGCATCGCTGTCGCCGTTCTCGACGCCGACGACCTTCATCGATGCGCTGCGGTCGGCGAGCTCGAATTGCCAGGCGGCCACGGGCTCCGGGCTGTCGAGGATGATATCCACGGGGACGAAGCGGACCTCCTCCCCAGCGCTGCCTGCGACCGCCGGCAGCCAGAGGGCCACGGCCACCAGGGCGAGCTTGATCGTGCGGCTCATCATGATGCCGTGTCCAAGGCCACCACGCGCATCGCGAAGGCGTCGAGTTCGGTCTGGGTGACTCCGGATCCTTCGCTACGCGCAACCGCCAGCACGTCGGCGATATCGATCCGGCCGGAGCCGTCGACGTCCGCATAGAGGGAAGTCTCCTCGCGGAAGACCGGAGAGTCCAACTGCGCCACGACGGCCGCGACCAGGGCGACCGATGCCGCCAACGCCACCCAGCCACCTTGGCGTCGCCAAGCGGGTTTGCGGCTGCGGAAGTGCGCTGTGGCCTCGCTGGCGAGGGCACGGTCGACTCGGGCGGTGATGACCAGCGGCGCTTCGTCCGCTGCCTTCAGGGCCGTGATCAGCTCTTCTGCAAGGTCTTCGTCGTTGGCGTATTCGTCGGACACGTTTCGGTCTCTCCTCGGTTGGTATAGCGTGCGAGACCCGCGAAAGGTTCAATCGCCGCGCAGACGCTTCGCGAAGTCGGAGTCTCGGAGTCTGGCGATCCCCAGGTGAAGCCGGGACTTGACCGTCCCAAGCGGTATCTCCAGCACGTCCGCGACCTCCTGCAGCGACAGGTCGTCGACAAAGCGCAGCTGCAGCACTTCGCGCTGGCCCGCAGGCAGTTCCGCCAGCACCTTGCGGATGTCCCCGGAGCCACCCGAGGGCTCCGCCCGCTCGGCCCCGGGCAGATCGTCGGGTGCCTGATCACCCGATGGGAAGCGCCCCGCCTTGCGCAAGGCCGTGATCGCCGTGTTCTTCGCCACCGGGTACAGCAGGGAAGTCAGCTTGGCCGTCAGCACCAGTCCCTCCCCCGTTGGCGGAAAACGGCGCAGCAGGTAGGCGAAGGTCTCCTGGAGCACGTCCAGTGCCGTATCCGTATCGGGAACGAATCGCAGTGCGACGCGCAGCACGTAGTCCTTGTGGCGGAAGTACAGCGCCTCGAACGCCTGCGCGGCTTGGGACGCATCGCCCTCGTTACACGCCTGGACCAGCGCTTCGTCGCTGCGCGGGTCCCGGCGCCGGACCCGAGCCATGTCATTCGCTCCTGCGCATCATCCCGCGGCCACGAGGTCCATCTCCGCCGCGAACGACACGCGTTCGCCGTACTCGCGTTCACCACCGCTGGCAGCTTCGCCGGTGAGATGGACGTGCTGCCAGCGACTTCCGGCGCGCATCTCCTCGCTCGCCTGGGCCATGTTGACGAAGTGGATGCCCACTCCGGCACGCCCGCGTGACGACGGATTGGGTCCGGTCGCATGGGGCGTTCCGAAACAGAAGAACACGACGCCACCCGCTTCGAGTTCGCAGTGAACGGCTTTGGATTCGTCGACGTAGGTGCGGATGTGGTGATCGCTGTCGGGATCCCGCTCGTGCAGCAGTTCGCGTTCGTACACACCGGGGACAACCTTCAACGCACCGTTCTCCCGGGTTGCGTCGTGGATCGCGATCCACATGGCGCAGCCCCGGAGCGGCCGGGGAATCCGGAAATAGGCGTTGTCCGTGTGCCAGTTGGTGCCCATGCCGTCGCCGGGGGGTTTGTAGAACATCTGGTCGAGGATCTTCACCACCGGATCCCCCAGCAGGGCGGACACCGCCGCCACCACGCGGGGATGGAAGGGCAGAGCCCGGAACAGCCGGCTGTGGGGCCAGAGGGGGATGAGCTGCAGGTTGCGCTTGCCGTCCGGTACGGACACGTCCCGGGGCAGGCCACCGGCGATCCAGCGGTCCACCTCCCGCTTCAGCGCGACGGTCTCGTCCGCTGCGAAGAAGCCGGGAACGATGGTATAACCCGCCTCCTTGTACTGGCTGACCTGATCTGGCGTCATTGGCCGGTCAAGCATAGACGGATCAACGGAGGGGGGCATCATGGAGGAGTTCAAGGACAGCGAGTTCCAGGGCAAGGTCGCCGCGGTTACGGGCGCGGGTGGCGGCATCGGCCGCTGCCACGCCATCGAGTTCGCCAAGCGGGGAGCCAAGGTCGTGGTCAACGATCTCGGCGGTTCCGTGGACGGTTCCGGTGCCGGCGATGCGGCGGACGCGGTGGTTGCCGAGATCAGGGCGTTCGGCGGGGACGCCGTGGCCAACAAGGCTTCGGTCGCCGACCGCGACGGGGCCAAGAGCATCGTCGACGACGCGATCGCCAACTACGGGCGCATCGACATCCTGGTCAACAACGCCGGGATCCTGCGCGACCGGACGTTCAAGAACATGACCCTCGACGAGTTCGACCTGGTCATGCAGGTGCATCTCACCGGCACCGCCTACGTCACCCACGCCGCCTGGCCGCACATGTACGGGCAGAACTACGGTCGCATCGTCTTCACCAGTTCCGGTTCGGGCATCTTCGGCAACTTCGGCCAGTCGAACTACGGTGCCGCGAAGATGGCCATGCTGGGTCTCGCCAACGTGCTGGCGCTGGAGGGCGCGAATCACAACGTCCGGGTCAACTGCCTGGGCCCCGGCGCGGCGACGCGCATGACCAACACAGTGCCGGGACGCAGCGAGGATCTCGACGAACCGGACCCGATGCGCCATCCGGCGCTGGTCAGTCCGGCGGTGCTCTACATGTGCAGCGAAGACGCTCCCAACGGCGCGGTGATCCACGCCTCCGGCGGCAACTACAGCCGCAGCGAGATCTGGGTCAACGACCCGGTGCACTTGGGTGCCGGCGCGACCTACGAGGATCTGCTGCCCCACATCGACAAGCTGATGGACATGTCGGGCGCGCACCCGCGACAGCCGCGGGCACCGAGACGCCGCGGCTGACCGCGGGGGTCCACCTTCTCAAGGGTGGATGTCCCCTTTGCGTCCATCCCCTTTGCGTCCAAGGGTGGATGTCCCTTTTTGCCCCAAGGGTGGATGTCCCCTTGCGCCAACGCGCCCGTAGGGCGCGCGGTCGCCGCTACGGTTCGTCGATCTCGAATAACAGTCGCGCGCGGACTCCGGGGACGTCCATGGCGACACCGTCGACGACCCGAGGGAGGTACTTGAACTTCAGCACTGCGTTCAGGGCCGCGCGGTCGAAATAGCCCGGTGGCTCGGCGACGAGCACGACGGGGTCCCGAACCGTGCCCGTACGGGTGACCACGAACTCGAGCAGGACGTACCCCTCGACGCCCCGCATGAGTGCCCGGCGCGGGTAGATCGGCTCGACCCGGGTGATCGGCAGGTACTCGCCATCTGCGGCGAAGGTCAGGAACCCGCTGTCGGTTTCCGGAGTCGGGTCTCTCGGCCCAGTGATTTCGATATGGCCGGTGCCGCCGTCCACGATTGTCGGCGGCGGGGGATTGGGTGGCGGTTCATCCGGCAGCGGAATCCGTTCCTCGACCCGTTTGGTGGTTACGAGTTCGCGATCCTCGAGTAGGCGGACCCACTCGACCAGATGCCCCTGGTAGGGGGCTGCCTCAGCGGGTTTCGGGTCGGCGATCACGGCCTGCATCAACGTCAGCAGGCCGATGGTGGCAATGGCGCCTAGCACGGACGCCGTCACATATCGAAGCATGGTCTTTCTCCTCGTTCATGCGCGGCCGTCAGTTGTAGATATCGGGCGGGTGGAAAAAACCGGCACCCCGGCGCCCTTTCGGGCGACCGGGGCGCCGGAGGCCGCCCGGTTGAGCAGAACGCCGCCTGTGTTCTTGTCTTGGCGGCACTGCTGTATTCATCGGAGTTCATGAGCCTCGGCCCTTAGGGCAGTCGAATCTCGAAGGTCTGGTCCCGGTTGCTTTGCGGATGACGGAACTCGAAACGCCGGACCAGGCCGTCGGCAACCGGCTGCCGTGCGTCGTCCAACTCGTGGGCCGAGACGTACTCGCGCTGCGCGACGGCCCTCAACACGGCGTCGTCGAACACGCCGGCAGGCTCGCTGGAGACGATCCGGGGACCGACGACGCGTCCATCCCGGGAGATCCGGTAAGCCACCACGACGGATCCCTCGAGGGCATCGCGAAGCGCTTCACCGGGATAGATTGGCTGGAAGTCCCGCCGCGTGGCGCGCTCACCCATCACCGCCTGCTCCCTTACCTCGGGAAGAGCCAGCGGCGGCGGCGCCGTCACCGTCGGCAGTCCCGCCGAATCCGCCGCCCAGGTGCCCGGGTCCACCTCGCGGGCCTCGAACTCCACGCTGGTCAGGAGCAGCGCGGTTCCGAGGACGACCACCAAGGCCCAGTACACGCCACCGACATCGAGCTGACGTTCGCGACTGCCGAGGAAGCGATGGAAACGCTCGACCACGGCGTTGCCGAAGGCGGCGGCCACGGGGGGCGTCTGCTGTGCCCGGGCAGCGCAAAGCACACCGTCCAGGTAGTCGGCGCTGCTCGGCAGACACTCGGCTGCACGGTCGTCGCAGCTCTGTTCCATGGCCGTCGCGAAGTGTTGGCGCAGCAACGCCACCCAGGGCGCGAACCAATACCAATGCAGTATCAATCGCAGTGCGAACAGGCACAGGTCGTCGCGCCTTTGCAAGTGGACGAACTCGTGCGCAAGCACCGCACGCAAAGCTCTCGGTTGCCACTCCCGGGCATCGGCCTGCAGCACGATCCGATTGCCCGCCAAGGCGGACGAGCAGGAGTTCTGACCGAGATGGAGACAGTAGGGCTGTCGGAAAGCAAGCTGAGTGGCGACTTTGTTCGCCTCGGCAAGGATGTTCGGATCGTCCACCCGTGGCAGCTCGGCCAGTTCGCGCCGCGTGCGCATCAAGTGGACCAGGGCAAAGACGTTCAGACCCAAGGCCACGCCGACCCACAACGCCACCAACCAATGAGGGATGAACACGCTCCACGCCAGCGACACCGTCGCCAGAGCCTCGAACGGCGCGTTCCAGTGCCATGCACTGGTGAGGGCGAGGATGAACGGCAACAGGATCAGCAGGAGACCCGCAACCAGCGCATAGGCACGACGCGTCACCGCGTTGCTGCGGAAGGACACGGCCGCCAGCGTGGTCAACAGGGCCGAGCACAGCACGACCTGGACGATCCAGCGAGCGTCGATGGGGACGACGTCGGTCACTCTTCGCCCTCGGAGGCCGGCGAAGCGGTCGCGTTCCTGACCCTGGCCAGTACGGCTTCTATCCGCGCCAATTCGTCGTCGGAGAGGTCCCGCCGGGAGCCGAGCAGGCCGACGACAGCTTCCGCCGCCGAGCCGTCGAAGAACGTGTTGACGACGCGCTCGAGCGCACCTCGACGGGCACGGTTGCGGGCCAGCACCGGGCGGTACATGTACCGCGTTCCCTCCCGCCGGTAGGAGGCGTGACCCTTGTCGAGCAGCTTGCGCATGAGCGCCCGAACAGCGGAATAGCTCGGCGCATCCGGGAGCACCCGATGCACTTCGCCGACGGATGCCTCGCCGCGTTCGTAGAGCACATCCATGATCTGCCGCTCGCGCCGGGTGAGGTGTACGTGGTCGTCCATGCAATTGCTAATTTTGCAGCACCTAGATGCTGCTTATTTAGCACTCGTCGAAGAGAGATGGGAAGGGTGTTGTTAGACGGATTCGTTCTAATAAATGACTGGTTTAGACCCTGCGGGCGACCACAAGGGTCGCGTCTTGCATGGAACAAACGCGACCGGGAGCGTAAGCGACCGGGGCGCGGTTGGTCCATGCAAGGTCGGCGTGGCTGGGCCGGAGGCGGGGGGGGGG
>VXPO01000163.1 GCA_009839505.1 Gammaproteobacteria bacterium | reverse complement strand
GTCCCTCGGGCGCCGCCCAGGCTGCAGCGAGCCACGTCTCCCCGGCCGTCAGCGTCGGCGCCGACGGTGCGTCGGGCACCTCCGCCGCCGGCCCCTCGATGGTCGCCGAAGCCGGCATCGACAGCGGACGGCCATCCGGCGTGCAGATCGCTCCCGCGGCGTCGCAGCTACCGGTCGTCGCCGGCAGCCTCAGCGTCACGTCGTCATCGCCGGAAGGCCTGATCCTCAGTATCCAGCGGTCGTACGCGTTAGGGTTGGCCCGGCGTCTGCCCACGATGGCGCCGTTGGTCACCTGCAGGGCGTCCTGGATCGCCTGGTTCTTGTCGAAGGACTCGTTGCCGTCGAACACCGCCTCGGAGAAGGCGAGTTCGAGCGTGAACACGCTCGACCCGTCGTGGGCGTCCGGCGCGTTCTGGAACCAGGCGGTGAGCGTCGCCACCGTGGCGTTGGTCACCGTCAGGTCCGTGAAGTCGGCGACCTCGTTGCCGTTGGCGTCCTCGAGGCGGTTGTCCGTGCCCGTGGTGGGCCTCGTGTAGCTCACCTTCACGCTGGCGTCGGTGGAGACCACGGCCGGCGCGAGGGTGAGGGTTAGTGCGGAGCCGCTGATCGTGGGTGAGCCTGTGAGTACCACGGTCGTCTCCGAACCCCCGGACGGCGTCTTCTTCACGGTGAACGCACCGTTCGCGAGATTCGCCGCGGCGGCGAGGGCCTCGTTGAACGCAATCACCAGGGTCGCGCCGTTCGCCGTCGCGCCGTTCGCCGCCGGCGGGGTCGTGTCGCCCGCCGCCCGCGTCACCACCACCGTGTAGGTCCGGGTGGTCTCGTCGTCGCTGGCCATCACCTTCGCCTTGATCGTGTTCGCCCCGACGGCGAGGCCGACCTGGAAGCCCGTCGCGTTCGCGTCGGCGTCGGTCAGCGTCGTGTCGGTTCCGTCGACGTAGACCACCGTAGCGCCGCTGTCGCCCTTCGTCTCCTTGATCGTGATCCGGTCCACCGCGTGGGCCACGCCGGCCGTGTAAGAAGTCGTCTGCGCATTGAAGAGCGGGTTGAGCGTGATGTCCGTCTCGGTGCCGCCGTCGTCCCAGGTCAGGGCGAGCGCGCTCAGGGTCGCGTCGCTGGAGGGCACCACGGCATGGCCGGCGACCTCGACGAACGGCACCTCGTCAGCCGTTGTCCAGACACCCGTATCCCGGATCCCGGTATGCCGAAAGTTGTTCATGCTCCAGCCATCCGCGACCTTGCTGATGACGTCGGACTTCGTCCCCCAGATCTTGTAGAACCTATAGAGTTGCGAGGATCTGGAATCGATTACTACGAAGTACCGGGTGTTGCTCTCGAGAGTAGCGTTCGCCGGCGCTTCGAACGTACTGGCGGGGGAGTCGTCCTCCGGCGGCTGGTCCGTGGTGGGGAGGACGACCGAGCCGCTCAGGGTGTATAGGCTGCTGTCCGGATCGCCTTCCGCCGTGCTGCTGAAGATACTCACCCTCGTGCCGGCCGAGTGCGTGATCTCCCAGATGAGAATCTTGACCGAGTAGAGGACGTACCCGGCTTCGTTGCCACCGGTTTCGAATCCCAGTGCGTGCGCGCGCAAGGTCTTGCCGGGCTCAAGATTCCCGACGTACAACCTCTTGCTGAAGTGCTCGTCCAGATTGCTGGCCAGCGCATCCGCCGACACCCTCGACGCCTCCCGCGTCACCACCATCGTGTAGGTCCGCGTGGTGGTGCCGTCCTCGGCCGTCACCCGCACCCCGATCGTGTTCGCGCCGACTTCCAGATCGACCTGGAAGCCCTCCGTGTCGGCGTCGGCGTCGGTTCGCAGCTGGCCGTCGCCATCGAGGTAGGCCACCTCGGCGCCGTCCGCGTTGGCGGGAGTTGCATTGATGGTGATCTGGTCGATCAAAGTGGCTGCGGTTGAGGTGTAGGAGGTCATTGACGGATCGAAGCGCGGGGAGTAGCTGGTGCGGAATCTGCTGTCCCCGTCCTCGATCGAAAGGGCGCTCAGGTTCGCGTCGTTGGCCTGCACCAAGGCATCGCCGCTGATCTCGACCAGCGGAACCTCGTCAGGAGTTGACCAGAACAACGATTCCGGGGTCTTCGCGACGTGCCGGTCCGTGTTCAGGCTCCAGCCAACCGCCTGGCTGTTGAGGGATTCCGACTCCGTCCCGCGGATCTCGTAGTCGTCGCCGACGCCCGAGGCCGTCGAGTCGAACATCACGAAGTACGAGGTACCGTTCTGGAGGGTGGCGCTGGCGGGCGCGGTGAACGTCAGGGTACCGTCGGAGATGGCCGGGTTGGTCAGCGTGTACAGACTGTAGTACGGATTTCCGTTGCTCCTGGCGTTGAAGATCCGGATCCGGACGCTGTCCGAATCCGTGGCGTTCGCGAGGACGGCCTTGACCGACGTGAGGTTGTAGCCCCGCTCGTTGCTGCCGGTCTGGAATCGAATCGCCTGGGTCGACCTGTTCGGGGAATCAGCCGGCTTGCCGACAGCGAGGCCCGCGTCGTTGGACTCATCCAGGTTGCTGAGCAGCGCGTCGGTGGATGTGGCGGTCGCTGCGGCGGGGAAGCAGAAGTAGGCGAGCGACAAGGCCAGAGCGGCCTGCGACAAGGACCGGCCCCGCCGCCGAGGATGGATCCCGGAGTGCTGACGACACCGCTTCACGCCTCCGGCCGCCTCGCCTGACCCGAGCAATTCTGTTCGCGCACGCTCCGCACCACGGAACCACCATAGGAAACGCGGCGCCGATCCGCGTCCCCAAGGTTGGGGACTCTTGTGAACATCGCCGAATCCCTCGCGGGGGCACCCGGAGCCTAGTCCTTCGGATTCGCCGCCTAGGCGCCGAGCCACCGGGACGGGTGTTTGGCAGCGTTACACTCCGTCTGTTGACAACTCAAATTCCGGAAAAAACAGCGATATGAACACCGGGCAGCTACAGAGTGTCACGGATCTTTCCGAAAGGCTTCGAAACGTCGAAATGAGAACCGTCGGGTCTGTCCTAGTCTTGGCACTCGCTGGGCAGATGTCGTTGGCGGATACGAGCGTGTCGGAGGTCACCGTTGACATGCCCAAGCGGATCATGGGCGAACCGGACGAGATCTACGATCACGAGACACGGCTGACACTCTACGCAATGACGGAACAAGGTGCCCATCTCGGTGAGGCGAGCCTCGGCTGCGACGCACACGATGTGGGGACAGTGCCGCGTATTCTCGGCTTCCACGTGTACGGCGCGCGACCGGCGGAACTGCAGGAGGGCTTCTCGCGCGAGTCCGTGCAGGTGCGGGTTGACCAAGGTCCGGAACGTGTTGCGCACGCTGCGGTTCTGGACGAGTCACCTGTCTTTGGTCCACCGGTGACGAGGGTGATGACTCTCCCCCTCCCATACCAAGACCACCGGGACCTGGTCGACGAAATGGCCGACGGACACAGCATGACCGTGGAGGTCAGCAACGTACGCCCGGTCCTGCGTTTCGATCTCGCAACGGCCCGAGCGGACATCGTGGTCTTCAAGAACGCCTGCGAGCAGATCCGTGTCCGCTTCGAGCAGTCGCCCCATCGGTGGGCCCGGGCGGATGACGAAGCCGACTCGGCGACGCGCGCCCTACTACTTCGGTTGTACCACGACGGCAACGAACCCAGCGTCCCCGAGGACGTGTTCCGAAGTCCCTACATCATGGTGCAATGCCAGCACGACCGCAGTCGGCATGGGGTGGACGTGGTGGCCCTGGTGCCGTCAGAGTTCCAGGCCGCGAGCGTGCTCGTTGGCGAGACAAATGGCATCAGTATCCAGGTGGATGCAGGTCCCGTGCGGCAGATCGCGTTGACGGCCAACGACAGCGATGGTTGGGGCACAGCGTGGTCCTCCATCGAACTCCCTCCCGAGGAGCGACCACCAATGGCGCTGTTGGAGTGGTTGCGGACCGGCAGCACGATGACACTGCAGGGTCTGGTCGCACAGCCGCTGCGTTTCAACTTGGCTGGCGGTCGGCAAGCCATCGCAGAGTTCGCCGACGCATGCGTCACCATGCCTGTGTTTGCACCGCCCGACGATCGACCCCGATAGGCATGGATGGTCTCGCTGAACGTGCCTTCCGCAGCGGTCTTAGCGGATCTCGACCCTGGCGACTTCTCCGCTGTTGATGCGATCCACGTCGTAGGTCACGCCCAGGCCGGGACCTGTGGGGACGGGGACACAGCCGTCTTGGCCCACGTTGCCGACCTCGTCGCCGTAGCCGTCGGCGTAGATCGGTGGCTGCAGGCCGTTGGTCGGATTGTCCGGGTTCACGAGGCCAAGCTCGTAGAAATGCGTATTGGCGATGGCGGCCATGCAGTGACGGTGCATGGGTCCCGCCGTGTGCAGTTGGACCTCCATACCGATTGCGTCGCAAAAATGCGCGAGCTTCATGGTCCCCGTGATGCCGCCGTCGAGCTCCGGATCGATGTGCATGATGTCGGTGCCGCCGGCGAGCGCGAAGTCGGCCTTCTGCTCGAACCCTCGGATATGTTCCGCGATCAGCAGAGGTGTGCGAATGAAGGCTCGCAGCCGCTTGTGGGCGACAGCACTTGACGAAGCATCCCGGTAGGGATCCTCGTACCAGAAAAAGCCCAAGTCATCACAGGCTCTGCCGACTTCCACCGCATCCATGAACGACCTGAGGGAAGATGCGGGATCGGTCATGAGTTTCATGTCCGCACCGACCCGCTCGCGCACCGCGGACATGATGGCGATCTCGGTCTTGGGATTGCCGTCGAAGAAACTGTGGATCTTGAAGGCTTCAATCCCCGCCGCCTGGCAGGACTCGGCGAAGTCTGCGTAGCGCTCCACGCTGTCCAGCCCGCCCGGTGCTCGCTGTCCCGATGTCGTGCTCGCATAAACCGGTAGCCGTTCACGGAATCCACCGAGAAGTCGTGCGATCGGAACACCGTATTTCTTGCCCGCGAGATCCCACAACGCGGTATCGAGCGCGGCGATACCGGACTTGTCGTAGTGGCGGTGACTCAGCTTGAGACGCTCGAAGATGCGTTCCCGTTGTTCCGGGTCCGCACCGATCAGACCCCGTGCCATTTCCAGGACCTGCGCCTGGGCGTGTGCGGTGGCGCCGAAGTGCGGTGCGTAGCTGCCGGATAGACCATCGTCCGTATCGATGGTGACAACGAATCGCGTAAGTTCCAGTTTCCCGCCCGGCTGATGGACGGCAATGGAACGCCCGAAGTTGTCCAGCGTGTACCGATAGGTCTGAACGGAAATCCGGTCAATTCTGCTCATGATGGTCCCTTGCCATCCGCGAGGTGCTGCATAGCGTATCGACGAAGATCCAACGTCAGTACTGCCGTTACCCGCGAGCGCTGGAACAGTGCACGACGGGCGTTCTAAAGCAAGGGGCGTCGCGCGTACGTGCCAGCACCGCTACCGGTGCTTGGCGGGCAGTCTAACCCCCGACTCCTCCTCGAACGCCGAGATGTACTTCTGCGTACGCTGGACGTTGAGCTTCAGATCCCCGGGTTCAATACTGCCCGGCACCAGCGCTTGTTGTGCAAGGATCGCGAACCGCGCCGGGTTCCGGTCGAGGACCGCCTGCGGGATCCGGCCGATGAAATCCTCCCTCGTGCGGATGATCGGCCGCACCATCAGCAGATGCAGGCTTACGCGCAGCCCCGGTGCCACGCGATTGTGCGCGCCATGCCAGACATTGCCCTGAAAGACCACGAGCGATCCTGCCGGTGCGTCGATGGGAACGGCGTGGTCGTTGTCGATGGAGGTTTCACTGCCCTCGGGGTTGCGGCACCACTTGTGGCTACCGGGCACGAACACCGTGCTGCCCTTGTCCCGATTGAAGTCGGTCAGCAAGTAAATGCATTTGCACACCAAGGCCTGTGCTGGCAGCGGGGACGGCAACCGGGTGTCGGTGTGCAGATGGAACTGAACGTCGCTGGGACCCTTGATGCTGCAACTCATGGACGACAACACCACGTTGTAGTCGCACAGGTGGGTCACCAGGGCGAGCATCACCGGGTTCATCAGCGATTCCTCGAACACGGGATGCTCGAGCAGCATCGTGTCCATGGCACCGCCGACGGGCGAGTCGGGGTCGGTGGACCCGGTCGCGAGATCCGGTCGCTCGCCGCTGCGCCGCTCGGCGACGTCGAGACACGCTTCGAGCATCCGCTCGGCGAGGCCGTTCGGGCTTGCGAGCTCGGGCGGGACGACGGTGTAGCCGTTGGCATCCAGATCGGCGATGTAGGTCTGTAGTCCCAGATCGCAGACCTCGTTCCACAGGTGGTCGCGATCGGACTTGGCCGCTGTTGCTGCCTCTGCCATGGAGCTTCCTCCGTGCTGTTCAACCGCCCGGCAACGCTTCCCGCCCGAATCGCTCGACCATGTCGAGCGTTCTGCGCACGTCTTCCCAGGTCGTTGTGTGGTTCACGATGCAGATGCGTAGCGAGAACCTGCCTTTCAACAAGGTAGACGAGAAGAACGCCAACTCGTCCCAGAACACGCGTGCGAGCACGTTCCGATTGATGCCGTCGACAGCCTCCTCGGTTGCGTCGCCGGGGTTCACGCGGAAGCAGACGATGCCCAGTGTCACCGGTGCCATCAATTCCAGCACCGGGCTCGATTCGATGTAGGACTCGGCACGGCGCGCCAGGTCCAGTCCGTTCTGAACCGCCGCGCGAAACCTGGCCATCCCGAAGGTCTGCACGGACATCCAGATCTTCAGCGCGCGGGCCGCCCGACTCAGTTGCAGCCCCCGGTCCGCGAAGTTCGGGTGGTTCGCGCCCCACACGGTGTCCTGCAGAACGTCGTTGCCAATCCCGAACGCGTTCTCGAGATGTTGCCCGTTCTTCACCATGAGCCCGCCGACCTCGTAGGGCTGGAAGAACCACTTGTGGGCGTCCATTCCCACCGAGTCCGCTCTTTCGATGCCGTCCAGCAGTCTTTTGCCATCCGCCGTCACCAACGCGAATCCGCCGTAGGCGGCATCCACGTGCAGCCAGATGGCTTCGCCCTCGCAGAAATCCGCCATCGCCATCAACGGGTCGATCGCGCCCGTAACGGCGGTGCCCGCGTTGGCACACACCGCTAGCGGCTGCAGACCGCCCGCCCGGTCTTCGGCCACGCGCCGATGCAACTCCGCCAGATCCATGCCGAAGTTCTCGTCCGAAGGCACCAGCCGAACGTGTTCGCGACGTACGCCGGCGACAAGCGCCGCCCGTTTCTGGGCGCTGTGACTCTGATCGCTCATGTAGACGGTGGGTCGTTCCGGATGCCCCGCCGCTTCCCGTGCCGCCACCAGCGCTTCGACGCTCGCCGCCGAACCGCCACTCGTGAGCAGCCCGCCGGCGGTCTGTGGATAGCCGATCCAGCCGCGGATCCAGTCCACGACCACGAGCTCCAATTGGCTGGTTCCGCTCGACACGAGCCATGTGCACGAGTTGATGTTGAAACCGGCGGCCAGGTAATCGGCCAAGACGCCCGGCCAGGTCGGAGCCGATGGCACGAAGCCGAAGAACCGGGGATGATCGAGGCGGGCCGCGTACGGCAGCACGTCGCTCAGCGCCTGTTCCAAGACCTCCTCTGCTGGCCGACCGCGTTCAGGAGGCGGTGCGCCGAGCTGGCTTTCCAGGACCTCGCGAAACTCTCCGTCCCAGGCATGCTGCTCGCCCAGGCCGCCGATGCGGTCAATGAGTGCTTCTGTCGCCTTGGCCGCGAGTCGCCGCATGGCATCGGGCGTCATACCCAAGCCGCCCCAGTCGTCTTCCGGCATCCCGATTCCTTCCCTCCAACCCGTCCTGTCGCTCCACGCTTTCTGCGCCTGCAAGACGAGTTGAGACCACCCTAACAGGCATGGCTCACCGCGAATAGTGGTCGGCGCAGGCAAGGCCCTGCAGCTGGCGGAGCTCGGCAGCCCTCTTAGGACTTGCCCCACTCGGATTTCTGTTTCCACGCGGGATTCAACATGTAGCCAGTCTTCAAGGGAGCATCGGTGACCACCGATTCGCAGACCTTGCGCCCATGCTCGGACAACAGGTCGAACATTTCGCGCGGCATCGAAGGCACCGAGCGCTCTCGGAACCAGGGCGCAAGGAAAGCGGCATTCGGAATCGCCCGCATCTCGTTGGACAGGTTCGGCGTGCCGCCGTGCCAGGCACGGATGTCGCGGATCAGCGCCGACCCGGCCGGCGCCGGACACACCGTCGAGTACTTCATCCAGAGCGGTTCATCGGCAAGCTCAGGTATTTTCTCCCGCGAGTTCTGCGTGCCGGGTATCTGGCGGGTCGGGCCGTTGGTCTTGGTGAAGTCCTGGGCGAGGAAGTTGCAGCACACAACCGGACAGGGCAGATCGCGGATCGAGACAAGGCCGCGTGGATCCACGAACCCGCCCGCGCGGTCACCGATGTCCGCGTGCAGGCGCTGGTATTCAACGGCGCCCGGCAGACAGAAGTCGCCCCCGGCCCGCCGCACGTGGTAGTCGGGGGAACCGAAGATCGCCGTGAGGATGGGTGTAAGCGTCGGCAGGTCCACGAGCATGACCCATTCCTCGCGATGCAAGAGGGAGCCCGTCATACTCGCGCCGCCCCACGAGTAGCGGTAGAGGCCACGGTTTCCCGCGCCCTCGGGGAATCTGGCGACGAGCGCTTGTGCTTCGCGCTCGCAACCGTGCCTTAGGTACCTGACCTGGTCGGCAGTCAGGGCATCCCGAACGACAACGAAGCCGTCCCGGAGAAAGATTCGGACCGCCGCCTCAACGTCGTCGGGTCGGAGTATCTCCAGTCCCGGCATGCCATTGTTGGCTTCCAAGTCCCGACGCAGGGTCTGAATGTCTTCGGACATGGGCGAGTCGGTCCGTCCTTTCGACTCGGGTGATACGTGGCTCAGTGAAGCTCCGCCGCCTTCACCTCTTCGGTCCACTCCGCGATCCGTGTACGCCTGCGCTCGTCGATGACGGGATCGGCCTCTCGGCCCGAAGGAAGGACCTTGCCTTCGGGATAGTCGGCGCCAAGGGCGCTGCGACTCACCGAAAGACTCCACGCGTCCAGTTGCCCGCGCATGCGCTCGGCGAGGTCCGGATACAGGTCGATCAGGTTCCGCTCTTCGCTCGGATCGCCGATGACGTTGTACAGCTCGAAGGGTTCCTTGATGGGCGGTCCATCCGGGTTGTGGGTGACGTTCTGAACGAGCTTCCAGTCGTTGTCGAGCCACATCCTCCCGTCGCTGGCCCGGAATCCCAACGGTTGATCCCGCCGTGCCGGCTCCGACTTGAAGACGGGAGCCAGGGAAATGCCGTCGTGCACTTCGTTGATGGAGTCGGGACTTAGCCCCGCCACGTCGATCAGCGTCGGGAACATGTCCACGGTACCGGAGGGGAAGTTGGATACCCGGGGTTCTATGCCAGCGGGCCACTCGACAACGGTGGGTACGCGCAGTCCGCCTTCGTAGAAGTCCTTCTTGAAGCCGCGCAGGTGACCGCCGCTGTCGGGATGGACGCCCCTATAGCAGCCCAACGCCTTGGCTTCCTCGCTGGTCAGGTCGGGGTCCACATCGGCGCTGCAGTTCGCCGGATAGTCGCGGTCGGGTGTTCCGCCGTTGTCGCTGGTAAACCAGACGAGCGTGTTCTCGGCGATGTCCAGATCCTTGAGTCCCTGCCTTAGGTGTCCGATGGAACGGTCGATGGCGACGATCTCGCCCAGCATGTTCGCCGACGTTCGATCGACCACCCCCAGGAAGGGCTCGATGTCTTCCTCGGAGGCTGTCCACGCACCATGGGGCGCCGAGTACCAGATGACGACGAATACGGGCTTGTTCTCGGCGGCCTGCGTGGCGATGTACTTCAACGCTTCGTCAACGATGACTTCCGAGCCATCACCTTCAAACTGCTCGACGATGCCGTTGCGGCTCAGCTCGAATCGGGGTCGGTCGAAACCGCTGGTCGCACTCAGCCAGTAGTCGAATCCCAGCTGACCCGGACCATGGGGATCCTCGGCGGGAAGCGGATGTCCTTCTGGAGCCGCGGCGTTCAGGTGCCACTTGCCGAAGTGGGCCGTCGAGTAGCCTGCGTCCCTGAAGGCTGTCGAGAGCATCTTTTCCTGCTTGTTGATGGAATGCCCGACGCGAAACGCGCCGGTTCGGTCATTGGTCCGACCGGTCATCACCGACGCCCGGGTCGGCGTGCAACTGGGTGCCCCGGCATAGAAGCGGTCCATCCGCAGGCCGTTGTGCGCCATGGCATCGAGGTTCGGGGTCTTCATCAAGGGGTAGCCGTAGTAGCCAGTCTGCGCCCACCCCATGTCGTCGGCCATGAGCAGAATCACGTTGGGTTTGTCGGCGATGGCCCCACCAGCCAGCAGCAGGGCGATCAGGCCGAGGATCACCTTGCCCATGTTCGGCACGATCCTCGACGCGCGCACCTGTTGGCAGTCAGTTCGGTTCATTCGGGTACCCATCGGTGTCTCGGTCAAAGAGGCTAGCAACGAGGAATCGGCCCGGATAGGGCGATCGACGCCGAAGGTCCCCCAAAACAACCGACTAGTGTCGGAATCTGAACGCTCACCTCTTGGAGCGCCTCATGCGATCAAGAGGTAAGGACGCGCATACTTGGCTGGCGCCTTTCTATCGATACCACGAAGACCTTACACTGCTCCGCGATGGACGCGCGCCCGCCGGGCCGCGGCCGCGAAGCGCCCCTGACTGCGAGGCACGAAGCGAAGTCTGGTTCCACCCGAGACGTCGCATCGTGACCAGCGCGAGGGTCGTGGACGCAACAGGCCGAAGGAGAGAATGTGAGCATCGTCAAGATCGAAGACCTGTATTCCATGAAGGGCAAAATCTGCGTGGTGACGGGCGGTTCCACCGGCCTTGGCAGCTACATGGCGGAGGGGTTCCTCGCGGCCGGCGCGGCGAGGGTGTACATCACCGCGAGGTCGGAGGATACGCTTCAGGCCAGGGCGGCCGAACTGACCGCGATGTCCGAGGGCGACTGCATCGCCATCGCGGGTGACCTCGCCGCAATGGAGGGTGTCGCTGCGCTGTCGGCGGCCCTTCATGACAGGGAAGATCACATCGATGTGCTGATCAACAACGCGGGAATCGGTACCGGCGGCTATTTCGACCAAATGACCGTGGAAGACTGGGACAAGACCATGGATCTCAACCTGCGGTCGCCGCTGTTCCTCACCCAGGCATTGCTCGACCTGCTGAAGAAGAACGCCACGGACGAAGACCCATCCCGCGTCGTCTTCATCAGCTCGGTCGCCGCCAGTGAAGTCTTCAAGCACGTCATGGCGTACTCGACCAGCAAGAAGGGGCTCGAACACATGACGCCGCAGCTCGCCCTGGCACTTTGCGACGACCACATCCTGGTGAACTCGATCGCCCCCGGAAGGTTCTACTCCGAAATGACCCGGGGCGCCTGGGAGAACGCGGAATCCGAGGCGTTCAAACAGAGCCTTCAACGAATTCCGGCGCATCGGTACGGCGGGCTGGAGGACATGGCCGGCGTTGCCGTGATGCTGTGCAGCCGGGCCGGCTCCTATTTTACCGGCGAGGTGCTCAACCTGGACGGTGGGCACCGTTTGAGACATTGACGCGACGGCGACCCAATCACACCCGCCGCGAAGCGACAAACCTTGGTCGACCCGCGTCGGCCAGCGGGCCATCGTCTAGACCCCAACAACGCATCGACCTATGCTATCCACCTAGCCCTTCCGTTTTTCGGTGGGTGCTGCGAACTTCGGCGTCTCGACTGACGGCGCTCAGGGAGGGGAAAGAGTGAAGATTGCCGTGGTGCGGGAATCGCACCCGGAAGAGCAGCGTGTTGCCCTGGTTCCGGAGTCATGTGAGAAGCTGATCGGCACCGGGTTCAGCGTAGCCATCGAGTCCGGCGCGGGTGCAAGGGCCGGATACGACGATGCGGCCTACGACGCCGTGGGCGCGGTGATCGAGACGGACCCGGAGGCGCTGGTCCGTTCGGCGGACATACTCCTGAAAGTCAACCGCCCGACGAACGACCACGGTCGCGCCGAGGTCGACTGGGTCGATCGCTCCACGATCATCGTGGCGTCGCTGATGCCGTTGCGTCATCCCCGGGAGATGGCGACGCTCGCCGAGAGGGGGGCCACCGTCTTCTCCACCGACGCCATTCCACGGACGTCGCGTGCCCAGGCGATGGATACGCTGTCGTCCATGAGCAGCATCAGCGGCTACAAGGGAGTGCTGCTTGCCGCCGTGGAGCTGCCCAAGTACCTGCCGATGCTGAGCTCCGCCGCCGGCACGGTCTTCCCGGCCACGGTATTCGTCATTGGCGCCGCCGTCGCCGGTCTCCAGGCGATCGCCACGGCCAAACGCCTGGGCGCCATGGTGACGGCGACCGACGTACGACCCGAAGTCAAGGAACAGATCGAGAGCGTCGGCGCCAGGTACGTCGGCATCGAACTCCCCGAGGACGCCTCCGCCGGCGGCGGCTACGCCGGGGAACTCAGCGCCGACGATCAAGCACGACAGCGCGAGTTGCTGATCGACGAGGTGGCGCGATCGGATGTGGTGGTCACCACGGCGCTGATCGGCGGCGTCTTCGCGCCCAGGATCATCACCGCCGAGATGGTGCGGTCGATGCGTCCGGGTTCCATCATCGTGGATCTAGCCGCAGACGGCGGCGGCAATTGCGAGGTTTCCGTGCCGGGCGAAACCGTCGACGTGGACGGCGTTCGGGTCATGGCGCCGGTGAACCTTGCGGCAACGATGCCCGAGCACGCGAGCGTGCTGTTCTCCAGGAACCTGACCCACTTCGTCTCCACGTTTTCCAGTGAAGGCGTGTTCGAGGTCGATCTCGAGGACGAGATCCAGGCCGGCTGCCTGATCGCCAAGGACGCCGAGCTGGTGCATGAGCGCACGGTCGATGCGCTGGCCAGGGAGGATGCGTCATGAACCAGCGTCGCTACCTGCCGCGGTGGGCCATAACCGCACTGGCCGTGGCCATCGGCGTGACCGGCATCACCCTGGCGATGCAGTCGGAGCCGGCCGCCGTTGCCGAGGCGACCTCCGCTTCCGACGCGCCGGACAGCGTCGACTACTGGCCGATGGTGATCGTCTTCCTGCTGTCCACGTTCATCGGGCTCGGCGTGATCCGGCGCGTGTCGCGGTTGCTGCACACGCCGCTGATGTCGATGACCAATGCGATCTCGGCCATCGCCGTGGTCGGCGCCATTCTCATCGCCGGGCCCGACTACCCGCCGATGATTCGCCTGCTCGGCGGCATCGCGCTGTTCGCATCGGTGACCAACATCGTCAGCGGTTTCCTCATCACCGACCGCATGCTGAAGATGTTCAAGCGGGACAAGTCGTCATGAGTCCGGGCTTCGTTGAACTGTTCTACCTCACGGCGACGGCGCTGTTCATCTTCTCGCTGCACTGGATGAACCGACCCGAGACAGCGCGCCGGGGGGTGGTGGCCGGTGCGGCGGCGATGCTCCTCGGCATCCTGGCC
Source organism: Gammaproteobacteria bacterium (assembly GCA_009839505.1). Lineage (GTDB taxonomy): Bacteria > Pseudomonadota > Gammaproteobacteria > Pseudomonadales > Azotimanducaceae > VXYL01. The sequence continues at coordinate 9,027 of VXPO01000163.1, read as the reverse complement.
ACCTGGGCCCAGCCGTTCGTCGTCAACCACGGCTGGATGCTGCTGGCGGTCGTCGCCGGGATCGCCGTCGGCTACCCGTTGTCCCGGGTCGCACTGACGGCGGCACCGCAACGGACCGCCCTGTCCCATGCATTCGGTGGCCTCGCCGCAGCCCTCGTCGGCACCGGCAAGTACTACCTGTGGCTCGCCGAGGGCCCCGAAGAACTGACGACGTTTCGGATGACGGCGATCATCGCCGAGGTCATTCTCGGCTGCATCACCTTCACCGGCAGCCTGTTCGCCGCAGGCAAGCTGCAGGAACTCAAGTGGGTGCCGCAGCGGGCCGTGACCTATCCGCTGCAGAACGTATCCAACATAGCCCTGCTGATCATCGCGGTCGCGATCGGCACGTGGCTTGTGGTCAATCCGGCGGGTCCGGCCGCAGGGTGGCTGTTCCCGGCCATCATCGTCATCGCCCTGCTGTTCGGCGTTCTTCTGATCGTGCCGATCGGCGGCGCCGACATGCCGACGGTGATCGCGATTCTCAACTCCTATGCCGGACTCGCGGCCGTGGCCATGGGCTTCGTGCTGGAGAACAACCTACTCATCACAGCCGGCGCGCTCGACGGGTCGAGCGGCCTGATCCTGTCGATCATCATGTGCCGGGCGATGAACCGGTCGTACCTCAACGTGCTGTTCGGCGCCTTCGGTTCGACCCCGCAGACGGCACCCGAAGGGGCCGAGCGCGGCGAGTACAAAGCGGACACGCCGGAAAGTGCCGCGCAGATCATGGCGCAGGCCAGGAACATCGTGATCATCCCCGGCTACGGCATGGCGGTGGCCCAGGCGCAGCACCGTCTGCGCGAGCTCTACGACCACCTGAAGAGACGGGGCGTCAGCGTGCGCTTCGCCATCCACCCGGTCGCGGGGCGCATGCCCGGCCACATGAACGTGCTGCTCGCGGAGGCCGACGTGCCGTACAGCGATCTCGTCGAGATGGAGGACGTCAACCGCGACATGCCCCAGTGCGACGTGGCTCTCGTCGTGGGCGCCAACGATGTCGTCAATCCCGCCGCCAACCAGGACGAGTCAAGCCCGATCTACGGAATGCCCATCATCGAGGCGAGCCAGGCCCGCACGGTGTTCGCCATCAAGCGATCGAAGAACCCCGGGTTCGCCGGAATCGACAACGCGCTCTACTTCGACGAAAAGACGTGGATGCTGTTCGGCGACGCCAAGCAGGTCGTCGGCGAACTCATCAAGGAGTTGGCGGAGGAGTCCCGCATTCACTAGGGAAGCTCGGAACATCACCTAGACGGCGAACCGGCCGACTCCGAGCACTAGCCCAGCCCCGTGCGCTAACCTTTGGCAATGGTCGACCCGCCAAGGCAGGGCCAACGCCTGCGGGTGAGGAGGGAGTGATGGATTGGCGCAGTTCGTGGAGCCATGAAGCCTTCAAGGAGGAACGGGCAGTTCTCCGTCTTGCTTGGCTCGCGATCCGGATCGTCATCGCCGTCGCGCTGGTCGTCGTGCCGTTCGGCTATGCGATCACGGGGCTCCATGCGGATGTCCTGATGGGTGCGGGTTGCGGCATTGCCATCGGCTTGGGCACCGGTCTACGGGGAGGTCCGCAGAGTGGCCTTTGGACGGGGATCCTGGTCGGTGCGATGGTCGGTGTGGTCACGGCACTGATCGCCGGGCTTATACCCGGCAATCCCGATGGTCTGCTCGTGCCGCCGGTTCTCGCCCTCGCGGTCGGCTTGATCGCCGGGCTCCGCGGCGCGGACCTCACCGGTTACCGGGACTTGAGTCGCGAGGCACTGATCGTGGCCGTCCTGCTTGCCTTGGGGCTCCTTCCCGCCTGGGTCTTGCAGGGCCGTTTCGAGGCGGGATTCCTGTCCAACGGGTCGCGGGCGTTGGTGGCAGTCGTCCTGCTGTTCGCCTGGGTGGCCTTGATCGCCGGGTTGCTGAGCCACCGCCGCGAAGGATGGCGCGAACCTCGCCCTCCCCTGTTGCTGATCGTCGGCGCGGCTTTCGTGCCCATATTCCTGACTGCCGGTATGGTGACCGGAGACTTCGAGGACGCCCAAGGCCTCTCGGGCATCTACCTGGCGTTGGCCACCGCCTCGATGATCGGCCTCGCGGCAGTGACCCCGGCGATTTCATTCCTCGTCGGACGTACCGTCATCAACTGGCTCGAGCCACGGCTTCGCGTGTACGGCAATCTTGCCGACTACCTGCGCGTCATGTGGGTGCCGATCGGCGCGTTCGCCGTCGGCTACCTGACGATCATCGGCCTGTTCGCCGGGTTCTACGGCACCCTGGAGCGCTTCCAACCCGGTGCGTTCAGCAATCCTGGCACGGGTATCACCGACTGGCTGTCGTTCGCCTTCTTCTCCGCGCTCGGCCAGGACTTCGCCGCGATGAAGCCGGTTTCCGTCCACGCGCGAGTGCTCGTCGGCACCCACCTGATTCTGTCGGCGGGCTGGGCCGTGGTGTTGTTCGCCGCAGTCATGTCATCCATCGGCCCGAAGCTCGATCAGATCGCCCGTCGGCTTGCGGAAGAAGACGACGACTAGTGCTGCTCTTGAGCCTGTCGAGGTGGGTGTCCCGCAGGGGCAGCGTCCGACGGTCTTGTGACGGAGGCGTTGACTGATCAACCACCACCGGCTCGCCGCTCGGTCCCCGGAACGTTGGCAACATCCGGCTGGCTGTCCCCCTTCGCTGCACTGGGCGCGGCAAGACTGCAAGGGAGGCGTATCATCGAGGTTGGGTACCCGGTGGCTTCCGAATCCATGAGCCGACATGCAAGCTTGGCGATCCTGTTGGCCTGCCTGCAGTCCATGGCGTCCGCTGGGGCCGAGGAGCGCCTCGATGCGCTCGAACCGCGCGCAGCGCCCGAACCGACGTCGCCGAGTTCTTGGCAGACAAGGCAGGACTATGCCCGGGTACCGGTGTCGCGGGCTGTCGTGCTGCCGCCGATGGACAAGGTCGCCGCAGACCCTTCAGAACGTGTCGAAGATGGTGGACCGCTGCATATCGGCGTCGGCCGGAATCTGCCAGAGACAGACCAACACGATCTGACCGCGACAGTGGCCTGGACGGGGCTGCCAGACGGCAGGCGGGTCGCCTCGTTCAGTGTGCGCTCGCCGGGCGCCGTAGCGATCCGGGTGGCCGTGACGGCGTCCCTGCCCCAAGGCGCGGTGCTGCGTTTCTTCGGCAGTAAAGATCCCAATCGACGGTATCCGGTGATTAAGAACGATGTGGACACTCGATGGTCGCCGACGATCCCCGGCGACACCGCCGGCATCGAGATCGACCTTCCGGCGTGGACGCACGACAGCGAGGTGTCGTTGCGCGTCGTCCGCGTGTCGCACATCTACACATCTCCCACTGCGGTTCGATCTTCGGGCGGCAACACGTGCGAAACGGTGGAGGTGGCGTGCAAGAGCCTACCGACCTGTCCGACCAACGCGGTGGCTCGAATGACGTTCACCTTGAAGGACGGAACATCCGCTTTGTGCACAGGTACAGCAGCGAATTCCAGACGCCCGCGGGATGACAATCTGGACACGCCCTACTTCCTGACCGCGGCGCACTGCATCAACTCCCAGATCGTCGCGGACACGCTGGAGACACGCTGGTTCTACGAGTACGACTCCTGCGAGAGTCCGCACGACGACCCCGACTTCACGGAACTCTTTGGCGGCGCGGCGCTCGTTGCGGCCGATGCCGACACCGACGCCACACTGCTGCAGCTCCGCGACGCATTGCCGAACGACGCGTGCCTCGCCGGGTGGAACACTCGCAGCGGATGGCCCGGCGGGGCCGACGTGACTTCACTGCATCACTCCCGCGGCGACCCCAAGCAGTGGTCCGGGGGCAGCATCGAAGGCACGGTCTTTCTTTCCGGTAGGGATCTGATCAGGGTGGCCTGGGCTGAAGGGTTCACCGTCGGTGGCGCCAGCGGTGCCGGGCTGTTCGACGGGAGCCAGGATCTGATCGGCATCCTCTCCGGGGGGCCGGAGTGCGTGGTCGGGGAGGTGTCGATCGACTTCTACGGACGCTTCGACCGGTTCTACCACAGTTACGCCGGTGTGCATCTCCAGCACGACGATCCACCGCCAGTGGACGACCACGGCGACGCCATCGCGGAGGCGACGCCGGTAGTCTCCGGATCGGAAGTCACGGGGGAAATCGACCAGGGCTCGGATGCGGACGTGTTCAGAGTCGTCGTGTTGCGGCGCGGCACACTGACCGTCTACACGACAGGTTCGGTCGACACGATAGGTCGCCTCAAGCGCGAGGACGGCAGCACGCTCACGTTCAATGATGACGATGTCCTTTCGGGCACCCCGAACTTCAGAATCGATGCCGAGGTCGCGCCCGGCGCCTACTACATCAAGGTCAGCGGCTTCGGCCACACGGACCTAGGCGCTTATCGATTGCATGTCGAGTTCACGGCTGACACGGTCCTAGTACCCCTGTTTCTCGCCGCGTCGGCACTCGACAACGACGGCCGGCAGGGATTCGTGCGCGTCGTCAACCGTTCCGACGGCGCGGGCGACGTGCGCATCGTTGCGACGGACGACGCGGGAACGAGCCCCGGCGCGATCATTCTCACCCTCGATGGGGGAGAGACGCAGGCATTCAACTCGCAGGACCTTGAGGAGGGAAACGCCGACAAGGGATTGGCGGGCCGCACGGAATCCGGATCGGGCGACTGGCGTCTCGCGCTCGACTCCGAGCTCGACATCGAGGTGCAGGCGTTCGTGCGCACGACAGACGGCTTCCTGACCGCCATCCACGACGTGGTCGCAATGGACGCGACGGGTTCCCACTACGTGCCCGTCTTCAATCCGGCGAGCAACGTCAACCAACGCAGCCGTCTGCGTCTCGTCAACCCTGACCCCGCGAATGCGGTAGTCGTCACGGTCACCGGTATCGACGACGCGGGGGATGAAGGTCAGTCAGCGGTCGAACTGGAGCTTGCCGCCGGTTCGTCCCGGACGCTGGACTCGGCAGAACTCGAGGAAGCGTTCGGCGATGGGGTCGGCAAGTGGCGGTTGTGGGTGGAGTCCGACGGCGAGATTCACCTCGTCAACCTACTTGATAGTGTGAGCGGCGACCTGACCAACCTGTCGACGCGCGGAGCGGACAACTACCGCGAGTAGCCTGCCGGCTAGGCGGCGTCGGACGGCGCTTGCCCCGGAACGCTGCCGAGATTGCCCTCCGCCCACCGGGCACGGCCGCGTCGTTATTGGTATCACTCGGTCCCCCTTTCGTCGGCGGCTCGGTCTGCCATAATTGGGCGTTTACGACCAGGGCATGCCAATGGGCCGACCGAAACTCGCAAACCAGGGTCGGGGGTTGACGGAGACCGTTCCCCCCGTCTACGTCCCAGCCTTCGAACTCACCGCGGGACAGCCGCCGCCCGTTGCGGACAACGGCGGGTTGTCCTACATGTCTTTCGACCAGGACGGGGATGCGGGGACTGCCGCCGCCACGCGTGCGGCATTCAACCAGATCGCCACGGGCGAGGGTCAGGCGGTGATCGACATGATCGAGAACGCGCCGCCGGGGCCCATCGAAACCCAGTGGGGGCTCGGGTTCCGCACCTACGACGAGTGTCTGGCGCATATTCGCGAAAACGGCATCGAGGCCCCCGAGGGCGGCTTGGCGCTGCCGCTGCGCTACACCGTTCACGAAGCGCCGTCCTACTCCATCGTCTCGTCCAACGCCCTGTGGCGGGATCCCGCGCGCAAGCAAGAGCAGATGACGCTGCGCAAGGAAGAGCGCGACATCGGCCGTCGATGTCTGTACTTCCCCCAGGTTCTGCGCGATGCGCGGCGCATGGAGGAGTACTACCCGGGGCTTAGGCCCGACAGCGCGGAGTGCATGGACAGGCTCGGCGTCGCGCTGGGTCACTGCGAATCCAAGTGCGAGAACTTCTACGACTCCGCGGAAGTGGAGCGGGTGTTCTATCCGGAGATCGAGAAGCTCCTGCTCGGCTTCTTCCCGGGGGCCACCGACGCCCTCGTGTACAACCACGACGTGTTCGACAAGGACTACGAGGGCGATCGTAGGGAAGACCAGGACAACAAGAACCCTGGGGTCAACCGGGGCTATGCGAACCTCGTACACAACGACCTGAACGACAACAGCGGTCGGGTTCGCTGCCGCGAGTTGCTGACGAAGAACCTGCGCAACTTCGGACGGACCCAGCACTACACGGAAGCCGAAGCCGACGCGAAGATGTCGCGACGCTTCATGTCGATCAACCTCGCGAAGCCCATGGAAACGGTCGGGCAGTACCCGTTCGTGCTCTGCGCCTGGCCCTCCTTCGCCGACCAGCCGTACATCACCAACTACCGGATCTACGATGATCGCGTCGGCGAGACCACGCGCTTCACCTACCGTCCAGACCACGAGTGGTACTGGTTTCCGCAGCAAAAGAGCACGGAAGTCTCGATGCTGAAGTGCTACGACTCGGTCACCGACGGCTCCGTCTCGCGCTGGTCGTTCCACACCGCGTGCGTCGACCCGACCGCCCCGGAAGATGCACCTTGCCGCAAGAATGTAGTGGTCCGGACTTTCGTCTTCTTCTAGCGACACACGAATGCTCTCTGCACTGGCCTACACCAAGCGGATGGAGCGCTACGCCCGCGAGGGCATGGCGCGGGCAGAGCGCATCGGCAACCGCGGGCCCGTTCGTTTCGACAACGGCCGTCTGCACCCGGCCATCGTCGACGCCTATTGGCAGCACGGCTTCTACGTCTTCGAAAACGTGCTCGAACAACGGGAGGTCGACGAACTCCGCTTGGAGGTGAACGACCTGCTCGCGCATGCGCCGACCGGTCCCGGGGAGACGACGGACGCCGAGGGCGCTCGCGCCGTGGGTATCGACATGAAGCGCTACCCGTACTTCTTCGTGAAACCCCTGTCGGATCCCGTGGGCGCCACCTCCGCGTCGCACGGCAGGCACCAGAGCAAGATGGCGGAGGCGGCCCCGGCGGAGAACGCGCCCGAACACGTGGTGCAGATCATCGCGGGGATGTGCGAACTGATCGAATCCGGACTGCGCGTATACGGACATCCGCATCTGCTCGCGGTGGCCGAGGCGATCAACGGCGCCGACTTCGTGCCGTACAACGACGCCATCTTCGTCAAGCAGCCCGGCCTCGGCGGGTCGGTCGCGTGGCACCAGGACGGCGTGACGCACTGGGACAGCCCCGATTGGGACGAGGGCATTCACGGCTTCAACTTCCAGGTGCAGCTCAACCGGACGTCGGCGATGAGTTGCCTGTGGGTGGTACCCGGAACCCACAAGCTCGGCAGGGTCGACATCGCGGCGATGGTCGAGGCCAACGGCGGGTCGGATCAGTTGCCCGACGCCATTCCGCTCCACTGCGAACCGGGCGACGTGACCATGGTCAACCGGCAGACGCTGCACAGCTCTTTCGCCAACACCTCGGACGATTTCCGGGTCTCCGTGTCGTGGGGCTTCCACCGGCGCAAATCGGTCGCCGGCCAGCATGGACATCTCATGCAGCCGCCAGACGTCGTCTACGACGACGACTTCATCGACAGGCGGGCGAGCGTCATACAAGTGGCCATCGACGCGAGGAGCCACGTTTACCCCGACGAGACTCCCTTCGTATATCAGCCGTTGAAGAACGAAGCCGACCAGTACCGATGGAGTCCGGAGATCTTCGACAGCGTGATCCGCGACTACAACACACGCGACATCGCCATCTAGATCCGCAAAAGTCTGCATGCCCGACGAACCCGTCCCCGACAAGCTCTTCGAACCTCGGGGTTTGAACAAGCCCCGCGGCGCCAACAGCCGCACCGACGGCTGGGTGGGCGGGCGACCGAACACCTGGCACGGGCACTACCGGGAAAATCCCGCCAGCCGTGCCGGGGCCGACGCGCACCGCATGGTGGCCGACAAGTCGTACACGTCGAAGGTGGCCGAGACGCTGCGCAGCTCCGACGCCGCGATCCTCGAGGGTGACGAAGCCCTATTCGCCGCCGGACTGACCATCGAGCCTGTCTCCCCGGGCATCGGCGCCGTGATTCACGGCGTCGACGTGGCGAACCCGACGGAAGCCCAGGTGAAGCAGATCTGGCGCCTGCTGATGGAACGCAAGGTGGTCTTCTTCCGCGACCAGGGCCACATCACCCGCGAAGAGCACATCGCCTTCGCGCGCCGTTTCGCCAACGTCGGCCTGGCATTCGGTCGGCAACGTGCTCTCGCCGGCAACAACTCGCTGCCGGATCATCCGGAGGTCCTGCGGCTCTATGCGGACGAAGCGCACCCCTTCGCAGCGGCCAACTGGCACTCCGACGTCACCTGGTCCGACCGGCCACCGCTCGGCTCGATCCTGCTGTCGCGGAAGTCTCCTCCCGTCGGGGGCGACACGGTATTCGCCGACTCCTATGCCCATTGGAACTGCCTGGATCCCGTGTTGAAGAACTTCCTCGAGGGCCGTACCGCCATCCACGGCCGCGCCGGCAACGACGAGGTCGAGCACCCGATCTGCCGTACGCACCCCGCCACCGGCAGGAAAGCGCTCTACGTCAATCCCACGTTCACGAACTCCATCGCGGGCATGGCGCCCGCCGATTCCGCGAGACTCTTGGCCGAGCTGTACGCCAAGATGTACTCGACGCCGGAACACACCTGCCGATTCCACTGGCGGGACGGCTCGATGGCGATGTGGGACAACCGGAGTTGCCAGCACTACGCGGTGTCCGACTTCTGGCCCCACGAACGCCGGATGGAGCGCGTGACGCTGGTCGATCCGTCGGAGGAGGACGAGGTGCCGTTCTGGGCAGACGACAGCGGCATGCGCCACTACAGCGTCATGCTCACCTCGCGCGAGGCCATTGACACGCCGCTCGGCTACTCGTAGCTCGCATATCTCACCAAGGGCCACGATGATGCGCGCCCCTACGGGCGCGTTGGAGGATCCCGGCCCTGGGCGCGTGCTCGCGACCGAGAGCCTTCAGCGGGGGTGCGCGAGGGGCTTGCCCCTCGCATGG
>VXPO01000018.1 GCA_009839505.1 Gammaproteobacteria bacterium | reverse complement strand
TTATGTTCGGGGGCAGCGTCAGATGTTTATATGCCCCCGGGGGGCGGGTGTCCCGGGACCGGGGCGGCTATACGAACGCGGGCGACCACAACGCGCCCGCAAGGGCGCGCGGTCGCCCCACGTTGGGGTGTTCGCGCTATTCTCCGGCGATGGTCCACGACAAGGGCTTCGACGATCTGCAACACCGTCTCGACGAGCTTCGCGGACGGAATTTGTTTCGTGTCCGACGCACGCTGCAGAGCCCCCAGGGCGCCCACGTCGTCGTCGATGGTCGTGAACTCGTCAACTTCTGCAGCAACGACTACCTGGGTCTCGCCGGCGATCCCCGTATCGCCGAGGCCTTCAAACGGGGCCTCGACCGGTGGGGCACGGGAGCGGGCGCCTCCCACCTGATCTGCGGCCACACCGCCGCCCACGAGGCGTTGGAGGAAGCTCTCGCAGCGTTCACGCAACGACCGCGTGCGCTGCTCTACGGCAGCGGCTTCGCCGCCAACGTCGGCGTCATCAATGCGCTTCTGAGCGTCGGCGACTTCGTCTTCGAAGACCGCCTGAACCACGCTTCGCTACTCGACGGCGGATGGATCAGCCGCGCGGACTTCGCCTGGTTCGAGCACCGCGACACCGACGACCTCGAGAGCAAGCTCGCCGCCATCGACGCCGAGCCGTCCCGCAAGCTGATCGTCAGCGACGGTACCTTCAGCATGGATGGCGACGTCTGTCCCCTGGACGACATCGTCGCCGTCGCCAAGCGACACGGCGCCTGGACGTTCATCGACGATGCACACGGCATGGGCGTTCACGGCCCCGGCGGCGTCGGCCTCGTGGATCCGGGACGGTACTCCACCACCGAGGTGCCGATACTGGTGGGCACCCTGGGCAAGGCTTTCGGTACCGCCGGTGCCTTCGTCGCCGGCGAAGAAGCGTTGATCGAGACCCTGATCCAGCGCTCGCGCAACTACATCTTCACCACCGCGATGCCGAGCGCCTTGGCGACCGCGACCCTCGCAAGTCTCGAGATCGCCGCCGCGGAGAATTGGCGGCGCGAACATCTCGCCGCCCTGGTGCAACGGTTCCGCGACGGCATCGATGCCCTGGGTTTCACCCTGATGCAATCCACCTCGCCCATCCAACCGCTGGTGGTGGGTGACCCCGCCCAAGCCCTCGCCTTCAGCGAAGCTCTCGAGAAACGTGGGTTTCTTATCGGCGCGATTCGACCGCCAACGGTCCCGATGGGCACGTCGAGGCTCAGGGTCACGCTCACCGCCGCCCATGAAGACGCGGACGTGGACCGGCTGGTGGAGGCCCTGGCAACGATCAGCCACCGTTCGCTCCGGGTCGCCGCTGGTTCCGTCGATTGATGCCGCACACGTTCTTCGTCACCGGCACGGACACGGAGGTCGGCAAGACGCTTATCGCCGCGGCCTTGCTGGAACTTGCCAAGGCGCGCGGCCTGCGCTGCGTCGGGTTGAAGCCGATCGCCGCCGGATGTGAACGGGTCGACGGTCGGCTCGTCAACGACGACGCCCTTGCGCTGATGGCCGCGAGCGGTGCGTCACTCGACTACCGAACGGTCAATCCCGTTGCCTTGGAACCGGCCATTGCCCCGCATATCGCCGCGGAGCAGTCCGGTGTCGTCCTTTGCGCCAGCGATCTCGCCGAGCGCTGCCGAAGCGCGTTGCAGGGCGGCTTCGACTTCGCGATCGTCGAGGGTGCCGGCGGCTGGTTCGTGCCACTCAACGGAACCGAAACCCTCGGCGATGTCTGTATCCACATCGGCGCCCCGGCCATCCTCGTCGTCGGCATGAAGCTCGGCTGCCTGAACCACGCACTGTTGACCGCCCACGCCATCGCCGAGGCGGGAGGCGCGCTCGCCGGATGGGTCGCCAACTCGGCAACGGCCGAGATGCCCATGTTCGCCGCCAACGTCGACACACTGCGCGAACGCTTGGACGCGCCATGCCTGGGCGTCGTGCCGTATCTCGGCGCGGGGGCCGGACCCGACGATGCCGTGGGGCATCTAGCCATCGAACCGCTCCTGACGTGAACGACTCCGTCCAGTTCGACCGCGACCACATCTGGCACCCATACACGTCGATGGTCGATCCGCTGCCCACCTACGCGGTGGTCTCGGCCGAGGGTGTCCGTATTCGACTTGCCGATGGACGCGAGCTGATCGACGGCATGTCGTCCTGGTGGTGCGCGATCCACGGCTACAACCATCCCGATCTGAACGCCGCCGTCCACGGTCAATTGGACGACGTCGCCCACGTCATGTTCGGCGGCTTCGCCCACGAACCGGCCATCGGCTTGGCCCGCACCCTGGTCGAGATGACCCCACCGGAGCTGCAGCACGTCTTCTTCTGCGACTCGGGCTCGGTCGCGGTGGAAGTCGCCATCAAGATGGCGATCCAGTATTGGCATGCCGTTGGCCGTCCCGAGAAGCACCGCCTAGCCACGATCCGGGGCGGCTACCACGGCGACACCTTCGGCGCGATGAGCGTCTGCGATCCGGTGACCGGCATGCACGAGCGGTTCCGGGCGGTTCTCCCCGGGCAGCTCTTCGCCGACAGGCCGATTGCACGACCCGGCGAGTCCCTCCACCCGGGCGACATCCACGGCATGGAGACGCTCTTGGCCGAGCACCACGCCGAAATCGCCGCGGTGATCCTCGAGCCCGTCGTCCAGGGCGCCGGGGGCATGTGGTTCTACGCGCCGGAATACCTCGACCACGTCAAGGCTTTGTGCGAGCGCTACGACGTGCTGTTGATCTTCGACGAGATCGCCACCGGCTTCGGCCGGACCGGACGGTTGTTCGCGTGCGAGCACGCCGGCGTCCAGCCGGACATTATGTGTCTCGGCAAAGCCCTCACGGGGGGTTATCTGAGCCTCGCGGCGACGCTCGCGACCACCCGGATCGCCCACGGCGTCTCCGCCGACGGCGGCGTGCTGATGCACGGCCCCACGTTCATGGCCAACCCGCTGGCGTGCGCCGTCGCCGCCCGCAGCATCGAACTCCTGCACGACAACGACTGGCAGGCGCGCGTCGCGGCCATCGAGGCGCAGCTGCTGCGGGAACTCCGGCCCTACGCGAACCATCCCGCGGTGCGCGACGTGCGCGTCCTCGGTGCCATCGCCGTCGTGCAGACGCACGATCCCGTGCCGGTCGCCGAGCTGCAGCGGGTTTTCGTCGATGCGGGGGTGTGGATCCGCCCGTTCAACGATCTCGTCTATCTGATGCCGCCCTATGTGATCGAGGAGAACGACCTGTCTGCGTTGACCGGATCCATCGGTCTCGGGTTGGACGCCCTGACGCGCCTACGGTAACCGCATCACGCCCAGCATCTCGTCGATGTCGGCCGTTTGCTCAATTGCACATCTGTGTCTTGAATACGCCGACACGTCACCCCGTCGGACTTCGCCGCCGGCGCGCTGCAATCCGACAAGGCTGCTAGGATCAACTGTTGCGTGACTTGGGAGAGGGAAACGTGTTCCAGCCGGTTCAGTTCAGGCCCGACGTCGAAGCCCGGGTGCGTTGGGTCGAGGAAACCGATCCGGCGCAGATGGTCGAGGCCACCTACCGCGAGTTGAGAGGCGGCACACCACCCACCGACTTGCTGACCGCCAGCACCCTGGCCGTGGTTCGATCGACCGAACTTCCACCCCAGCACCACGGCGGCCCGCTGCATCCGGTTTGCGGTGTCCACGCGGTGCATCACGTGGCCAAGAGGCTCCACGGCGAGACTGGATTCCTGCCGATCATCCAGCACGTGGCACTGGCCAACAACCATGTTCACTCGCCACAGATGGGCCCGTACCTCATGCCTGCCATCGAACCGTTGGAAGGCTCACCGGGAGAGATTGGCAGCTACCACATCAGCGATGCGGAGCTGACCGAGGGCATGTCGGAACAGGCCCAGAAGGCCACTCGTGGTGTCGGGGCAACCAAGGGCGCGTTCCACAAGAGTTTGCGGGCGCTCGCGGCACCGGCCGCCGAGCACTATTTCCTCTGGCTTTTGCAGCACCTGCCCGCCGGTGAAGCACTCGATCAACTCCTGCCACTGGCCGTCGCCCGCAATGGCATGGACGACCACAATTTCCTGTTCCCGGTCTACAGCGCACGCGCACTGGACTGCATCGGCTGGGAGTGGGCGAACGTCGTCTTCCGGCCGCCGGTGCGCTACCAGGCCCGGCGGGGCATGCGGCTCATCCGCAACGGCTACGACTTCGCCGACGTCGAGGCCTTGGTCGACGACTTGAAGCTGCTCGAAATCGACATAGCCGAACGCAGCCATCCCGGAGAAACCGAGCAGATCGGTCAGCTCGGATTCGTTATGGGACGCAACAAGAACTACCTCGACAACATCGAGCCGCTGGCCCGGGCGTTGGCGGAAGGACTATCGCTCGAGGGTGCCGGCGAGGCGCTTTCCGTCGGTGCCGCCGCGGCCTACATCTCGACGAGCTACGGCAACCCCATGGACTCGCATCTGCACACGGGCACCAACAACCGGCGCTATCTGCTACGCACGCCGGGCGTCAGCCGGCGCAACCGCATCCTCGGCCTGTTGACCGGTTTCACCGGGCCGGAAGTGCTGCTCGCCGAACGCCTCCTGAACTGGAACGAGAACCTGGACGGCGACGTCACCGCTTCGCTGCCCGACCGGGACCAGGAACAGCTTCTCGACGCCATCGTGGACAGCATCGAGGGCCAACCGTGGCTCGATTGGCGCAAGATCGGTGTAGCGTCCACCGTCGCCCCCGACAGCGTCAAGGAGACGGTGGCATTGGCCCGCCAATACGCCGAGAGGGGCTACGACGCCGAGGCGTATTTCGAGCGCCTAGGCGAGATCGCCTGCCGGGACGATTTCACCGAGATGCATGCCCTGAAGCACTTCCAGGCGATCGTCGACGAGTACTACGCCACCCGCGAGCCGTACCGCTGGCTGCACCTGGTGTCGGCCGCGAAGTCCGCCGCCATCATCCATCTCGGCAAGGAACACAGCATCTACGAGCAGGCCAGGAGTTTGTTGGCCGCTTGAAGGAACGCATCCGAAGGTCGTCGCCCTACGCGAGATCCGCGATCACGGGCGCGTGGTCCGAGGCGGTCATGCCATCCTTCTTGCGCCGGTAGTCGCGGTCGATGGTGACTTCGCGCAGCCGCTCGACCACCGGCGCGGTGCCGAGCAGCATGTCGATGCGCAGGCCCATACCGCGGTGGAAGGCGCCGCCCCGGTAGTCCCACCAGGAAAACACCTGTTCCCCCGGACGGGTGTGGCGGAAGAGGTCAACCAGCCCGCCGTCCAGCAGCGCCTGGTAGCGCGACCGTTCCTCGACGGTGCAGAAGATCGTGCCGTCCGCATCCTCGCCCCGCCAACAGTCCAGAGGTTCCGGACAGATGTTGAAGTCGCCGCCGATCACGAAAGGCATCGAGGTGTCTACATCCGCAAGATAGGCGCAGAGGTCGTCGTACCAAGCGAGCTTCTGCGGATAGTCGGGGTGGTCGAGATCCTTGCCGTTGGGGCAGTAGACGGTGGCGAAGCAAAGCTCGCCCACCGTCGCCTGGATCAGCCGCGCACCGGCGTCTTCCTGCCCCGGCAGGCCCAGGGTCTCCACCTGCACGTCCTCCCGGGAAAGGATGGCGACGCCGTTCCAGCCCTTCTGCCCATGGGTGACCACCTCGTAGCCGGCTGCATCGAAGGCTTCCTGCGGGAACTCGTCGTCGCTGACCTTGAGTTCCTGCAGGCCCACCACGTCCGGTTCACGGCTGGCGAGCCAGTGGAGGATGAACTCCAGCCGGGCGCGCAGACCGTTGACGTTCCAGGTGGCGATCCGCATGGCGGTCGCCGTTGCCCCCGCTACTGATACTCGCCGCCCGCGTCGTCCTTCTTGTGGAAGATCGCAGTACCCACGAGGCCACCGATGGTCCCGAAGATCATGTAGAGGACGATGGCCTGGACCGCGCCCATGACAAGCGTCAACGCGGTTACTTCGGCTGCAACATCCATATCGGGCATGGGAACTCCGAAGCCCTTAAGCATCTCCAGTACCTCTGCGCCCGGCATGTACCCGAGAGCGGTCAGGATAGGACTGACGACGGCCACCACGATTCCGCCAAACACGCCGGCCAACAGGCCGACCACGGCACCCTCCCCGTAGGGCGCTTTGGCCGCGGGTGGCGCCTCCTTCAAGTACAAATAGGTCGCCAGCACACCGCCGGCAATGTAGAGCGCACAACAAAAGGCATTGACGAGCCCAATATAGGGCAGCAGCGAAGCGATACCGAACACTGCGCCGCCGATCAGGGCAGATTTAACCCTTGTACTCATTCTGTTACTCCTTAAGGTCTGTTGGGATTCGTTCCCCGCGCTGAGCCAGCGCAAGCAGGGCAAGCAGGGCTACCGGAAACGATGCCACGACGCCCGTCGCGAAACGAGACGCCGGGGTGTTGTCCGCGACGATCCAATCGATCATCAGCGGGACGAAGAAAGCGCACACCCAGCGGGGGCGCGCCGCCAGCCTCGCCGCCAGCGAAGGCATGAACGGCCACAACACCACGCCAAACGTAAAGCCGACATAAAGACCCGTGCAGCGGTGGCAAGCCGCCACGGGCTCAGCCAGAAGCACGAAACTCCGCTCCGGAATCTGATGGCATACCGGGTGCAGCAGCCAGCGCATGAAGTCGGCGAACTCCGCGACGAACGGTGGCGACGCCACTACCGCCAGCCACGCGAGGCACGCCAGCAGCAGACCCCACCGCCAGGGCGGGTGGAGGTCGGTCATCGGAACCGGCTCACTGCCACGCATGACGGGACAGTCTAAGCGATGCCGCGTCGGTTTAGACTGTCCATCTCGAAAAAAACGAGAGTTTCCGTGGAACGAATCACCCGAGCCCACGTCGAGCACTATCGAGAGCACGGTTATGCCATCGTCGAGGGTTTTCTGACCGAAGACGAGTTGTCCGGCGCCCTCGACGAGTGGCGCAAGATTCTGCCCGGCTGGGTCGAGTACTGCCAGGACTCAACCAACCCGAAGCCCGAGAACTGGCAGCGACCCGGGCGCCCCATGAACTTCCATGCGTTCAGGTTCCCGTTTCCGGGTTCGCGCCTGAATGCCATCACCCTGCATCCCGAACTCATCGCGTGCGCCAAGAAGATGGCCGGGGACAGCGAGATGTACTGCGAGCAGTCGCACCTGAGTTTCAAGTCCAAGGGCGGTCCCAACGACAACGACCAAGGCATGCACTGCGACTACGGCAACCACACGCTGGCCTACCCGCCGGACGATCCCGCCTATTGGCAGACGGCCTACCTGCTCTACTACACCGATGTCACCGAGAACCACGCACCGACCGCCGTGTGCTCACGACAGCACTACCCGGAGAAGATCCTCGTGCCCGCGCACTACACGCGCGAACAACGGCCGGAGATCTACGACAACGAGGTCAAGGTGGTGGTGCCCGCGGGCTCGCTGTTCATCTACAGCATGCGCACCTTCCACCGCGGAACGCCGTTCCGGGCCGAGGGTGGCCGGCTCGGGCACTTCATCACCTACGCACCGGCGGCATGGAAGTGGTTGGGGATCGTGGGTTGGTCCGCGGAAGCCATCAAGCCCGCGCACCGGGCGTGGATCGAGAAGGCAACGCCAGCGGAACGGGAACTACTGGGCTTCCCCCCGCCGGGTCACCCGTATTGGACCGAAGAGACCCTTGCCGGGGTTGGCGCCCGATACCCGGGAATGGACATGAGCCCGTATCACCTGTAGCTCCGCAATCACCACCGTGACGTGGCAATGCGGGTCAGTCCAATTCAGAGCGTGCGTTGAGAACAAAGGGCGACCACAAGGGTCGCCCCTACAGGATCCGCCAGGCTCTAAAGTCGCGTGATCGTTGCCTGGTAGTCGTAGGAGGTCGGCTTGGCGTCCTCGTCTTCGTCGGCCGTGGCCGGATCACGGCTCACGCCGAGGGTCTGGCCGTGGACAAGCAGCCGGTTGACGTTTTTGTCCAGCTTGAACGTCCGACGCTCCCGGTTCACGGGAAGAACGCCGATGGATTGCGGGTCGTCCTGACGCACCACCCACAGCCGGTAGACCTCATCGTCACCCGGCCCGCTGGCGGCACCGGCGCGAACATTGATGACCCCGTCGGCGAGATCCGCGTTCACCACCCAAAGCGGTTCCGATCCCGCCTCGCCGACGATGGCGACATAGTCCGGCACGTTGCCGTCCTGCGCGTACTGCATGTTCGCCGCGAAGGCGAACAACGCCGCCAGCGTCGCTGCAATGCTCCAGCCCTGCCAGAAGCGAATTGAACTAAAGATGCCGCCGTTGTCGTCGTCCAAGGTTCTTGTCCTCACCACCGTGAAAAGTGCGACTTCGTCGCAAGGCGCGAAACATACCGGGAAGTGGTTTCGGAGTGAAGCGCCAATCGGCCTTGGTTAGCCAATGCGGGCGACCACAAGGGTCGCCGCTACGAGAGTGAAGTGAAGGGACATCCACCCTAGAGACGAAGGGGACATCCACCCTAGAGACGAAAGGGGACATCCACCCTAGAGACGAAAGGGGACATCCACCCTAGAGACGAAAAGGGACATCCACCCTTCGTCGGCAGGGTGGATGTCCCTTTCCCACCGCAGGGTGGATGTCCCTTCAGCCGTCGCCCACCGCAGGGTGGATGTCCCTTCAGCCGTCCTTGGTTAGCCAAGGCGGGCGACCACAAGGGTCGCCCCTACGAGAACTTCGTTCATCTGTCGACGCGCTAGGCGTCCGTCAGCCGGCCCTCGTCGTCCCGGAATTCTGGACCGTTCACGCGCACCCGGCCGTCGCCGAACTTGGCATCGCGGTTGCGCAGCGTTTCCCTGAGGCCGATCTTCGCCACCGACTCGCGGAAGCCAAACGCGGCGCGGGCGTTGTGGCCGCGCACGTCGTTCTCCGCCGCCATGCGCTGCAGGGTCCGTGCTCCCATGAGTTCGAGGCCCATGTTGATGATCCGCTTGTTGGTCGACAGCAGATCGGGATCGATCTTGCACAGACGGTCGGCGAGTTGCTCGACCTCGTACTCCAGGTGTTCCTTGGGCACTGCCTTCAGCACCAGGCCGATCTGCTGCGCTTCGGCGCCGGTGATGCTGTCGCCGGTGAGCATCAGCCGTTTCGCCCACTGCGGGCCGACGTTGTAGAGCCACATGTTGTTCGGCAGCGCGCCCAGGTCCCGCGCCGGCGGGAATCCGAACAGGGCATCGTCCGCGCAGATGATCATGTCGGTAAGCAGCGCGACGTCCGTGCCTCCGGCCAGGCAGTAGCCGTGGACCTGGGCGATGACGGGCTTGTGCATGTCGAACAACGCCATGCGGTAGCGCTGGGAGCGCTCCAACTGCCAGGCGTCGTCGTCGATGCTGCGCCCGCCCCGGTAGCTGTTCTCCGACGACTGGACCCTCGAAACAGGGATGTTGCCGTCGGCACCCGTCAGGTCGTAGCCCGCCGAGAATGCCCGACCCGCGCCGCGCAGGATCACGCAGTGCACGTCGGTGTTGTTGTCGGCCTCCCACAACGCCTCGTTCAGCTCCGACTGGAGCTTGAGCGACAGGGCGTTCAGCTTCTCGGGCCGGTTGAGCGTTATGCGCGCCCGACCGTCCTCGACCTCGTAGATGATGCTGTCGAAATCACTCATTCTGCTTTCCCCTTGTCTCGTCAAAACCGATGGCCGACCCGAAGGCCCGCCGATGCAGCGAATTCCGCGGCCGGCACCTTCCCCTGGCCCGCCGGCCTGACACGCATGACCTTGATCGATCCATCACCCGTGGCGACCTCGAAGCCGTCGTCGGCAATTGCTACGACTGTTCCTGCTTGGTCTCCAGAGCCGCTGTCGGCCTTGCGGGAGTCGAAAATCTGCAGTGGACCGCCGTCGTAGGTCGTCCAGGCGCCCGGTTGCGGATTCGCACCCCGGATCAGGTTGTAGACCCGGTCCGCCGGCTCGCTCCAGTCGATCTCGGCCTGTTCCTCCCGGCACCAGCCCTCGTAGGTGCCGAGTTCCGACGGGTCGACCTCGGCCTCGAGACCCGCGAGTTCCCACTGCGGCGTCTTCGGTGCGTTGCCGTTGCGCACCAGGTCGACGGCTTCGATCATGGCGTCCACGCCCATGGGGAACAGGTGGTCGAAATAGACGCTGCCCAGGGTGTCGTCTGGGCCGATGTCGACCTCCTTCTGCAGTAGCACCGGGCCGGTGTCCAGGCCGTTGTCCGGCCAGAAGATGGACAGCCCGGTCTTGGTCTCGCCGAAGATGATCGGCCAGTTGATGGAACTCGGACCCTTGTGCATGGGCAGCAGCGACGGGTGGTACTGGATGGTGCCCTGGGTCGGAATGTCGAGTGCTTCCTCGGGAACGAACAGCGTGACGTAGGCCATCACGCCGAGATCAGGCTGGAGTTCGCGAATCTGCTCCCAGACCGCCTCCCGCCGGAAGGATTTCGGCTGGAAGAGCGGAATACCGTGCTCCACCGCCCCTTCCTTCAGGGGATCGGGTCTGCCGCCCTCCTGGTCCGGTGCTGTGAACACACCCACCACCTCTTCGCCCCGTTCCAGCAAGGCGTCCAGCACGGCACGGCCGAATGCCTGCTGCCCGTTGACGATGATCCGCATGTTCCCTCCTCTCCGCGTCAGCCCCCTAGCGTACCGTAGGAAGAGAGAGAGCGAACGGGCCGCGCGCTTGCTCGAACGCCATCGCCATGCCGACGAGGTCCACTTCCGAATGCGGGCGCCCGATGAACGACACGGCCACCGGTAGGTGATCGACCAAAGTCCATGGCACGGCGATGCTGGGATAGCCCGCCACCGCCGCGATGGACGAACTGCTGACGTGGCCACGCTCGGATTCGCCGATCCTCCACGCGGGGCCGTTGGTGGCCGCGACCAGCGCCTGCAGGCCGTAGGACGCGAAAAGGCGATCGACAGCTCGCCGCATTGCCTGGACGCTGTCAGCGAGGGCAGTCTCGTAGGCGGAACAGCGAAGACCTTCGGTGGTCTGGGCGGCCTCGAAGTGCTCCTGACCGAACAGCGGCATGACGACTTCGGCATGCGTCTCGTTGTAGGCGATGAGATCGGCGAGGTCCTCGAAACCCGTGTCGTGGCTCGCGAGATACCGATTGAGCCCGTCCTTGAACTCGTGCAGAAACAGTTGGTACTCGGCGTCGTAAATCTCGTCCGGCACGTCGACGAACAGCCGATCCACGACATCGGCACCGGCCGCCGACAACGTGTCGACCGCCTCGCCGAACGCGGCTTCGACGCCGGCGTGGGACTTCGCTCCGTGGCGCAGTACGCCCACGCGCATACCCTTGAGGCCCTCCCGCGCCGCGGTCGCGGTCGACGTCCCCGCCAATGCATCGAACAGCAACGCGGCGTCGGCGACGTCGTTCGCGAACGGCCCGGCGGTATCGGTGCTCGCCGCAATCGGCACGATGCCCTCGCGGTCGATGGTGCCGACCGTGGGCTTGATGCCAACCACACCGCAGGCACCGGCCGGCGACACGATGGAACCATCGGTTTCGGTGCCGACCGCCAGCGGCGCAAGTCGTGCAGCCACCGCGACCGCGGAACCGCTGGACGAACCGGAGGGGCTTCGGTCCGGCGCGTGTGGATTCCGGGTCTGGCCACCCAGGCTGCTCCAACCGCTGATCGAGTTGGTAGACCGAAAGTTCGCCCACTCGCTCAAGTTCGTTTTGCCGAGCAGAACCGCGCCGGCCGCCCGCAGCCTAGCGACCAAGGGCGCGTCCCGCTCCGCCCGATGGCTTGCCAGGGCAAGAGACCCGGCACTGGTCGCCATGTCGTCGCCGGTATCGATGTTGGCCTTCAGCACCACCGGCACGCCGTGCAGGGGACCCCGTTCACCACCGCGTGCCAGCGATTCGTCTCGCTGGCGGGCGATGTCCATCGCCGCCGGATTGATCTCCAGAACGGCATTCAGCCGCGGTCCGTCTCGATCAACGGCGTCGATGCGATCGACAAACGCCTGCGCAACCTCTCGCGCCGAATACGTCCCCGCGCCGATCGCCACGGCAAGCCGGGTCGCCGATAGTCTCGTCGGATCGGATTCCATGGCGCGGGACCTTATACTTCGCCGGCCATCAAGCACAGCGGGCGGAGACGATGACATGAGAGATTTCGGCGGCAAACTCGCGGTCATCACCGGCGGCGGCACCGGCATGGGGCGGGCATTGGCCCGGCAGTTGATCGCACAAGGCTGTGACGTAGCCACCTGCGACATCCTGGAAGACAACCTGGCCGAGACGAGGCGGTTGTGCGAGCAGGAAGCATCGCAGGGTCGCGTCGTCAGCACCCACCGCTGCGACGTCGCGGACGAAGAGCAGGTCAATGCCTTCCGCGACGCGGTCAAGTCCGCCCACGACACCGACCACATCGACCTCCTGTTCAACAACGCCGGCGTGGGCGGCGGGGGGAGCTTCGTGGACGACGGCAGCCGCGAAGAGTGGGAACGCACCTTCAACATCTGCTGGTTCGGCGTCTACAACTGCGCCCGGGCGTTCATGCCGATGCTCGCCGCCAGCACCGACGCCCACATGGTCAACACCAGCAGCGTCAATGGGTTTTGGGCAAGCCTGGGACCGCAGAGCGCCCACTCCGCCTACAGCACCGCGAAGTTCGCGGTAAAGGGCTTCTCCGAAGCGCTGGTCACCGACTTCGCCAACAACGCACCCCACGTCAAGGTGTCCGTGGTCATGCCCGGCCACATCGGCACCTCAATCGCCATCAATTCCGGGCGGATCATGCGTGGCGGCGGCGATGCCGAGGAGGATCTATCCCGAATGCGCGAGCGCTTCACCGCGCTCGGTATGATCGACGAGACGGTCACGGACGAGCAGTTGCGCGAGATGGTCGCCGAGATCGGCCGCAGCTTCCGGGACAACGCCCGAACCACCGCCGAGCAGGCGGCATCCATCATTCTCGACGGCGTCCGCGAGGAGCGCTGGCGCATCCTGGTGGGTGACGACGCCCACCGCTTGGACAAGATGGTTCGCGAGACACCCGAGGACGCCTACTCCGAGGCATTCATGACGAGACTGCGTGAACAGGCGGAGTGGAGTCTCGGCTGAGGCCGAAGGTTCTTGATCCGTCGCGTTTTCCGAGCGACGGGTCGCCGGCCGCGCTGGTCCAAGCTCAAGCCCCGTTCTGCAGGGGATCCGGTTGACCAGCGTCTTCTTCATTCGCAAGTGGATCGATCGGCGCCACCGTCTGCAGGACCTGTATGGTGTGTGCAAACGGTTCGTGTTCGTCGCTGACGCGTGGCGGTCTCACCCGCAGGCGCGCGACGGCAAAGAGCGCCAGCGCCCCATGAACCGAGGCGGTGAAGTAGAACAATCCCTCCGGTCCTAGCAGCTGCATGGCGCCGGATCCCAGCACCGAGCCGGCGATGGCACCCACCGCATAGAGCACTAGCAACACCGCGGCCGCATCGACGTACTCGTCGGCCGCCACCCAATCGTTGATGTGCGCCGCACAGAGCGTGTAGAGCGGAAATACGAACACCCCGAAGAGGAACGGAAACACCAGCAGACCGTTCGCCCACTGATCGGAAAACGCCGCCATCGCAGCACCGATAATCGCGCTCGCGAGGCTTGCCACGAGGATGATCTTCCGCCTATCCATGTGATCGGACACGCGGCCCATGGGCCATTGGCCGATAGCGCCCGCAACGACGGCCACGCTCATGAAAATAGCCACCATGTCGGTGTCCCGCGCCAGCGGGTTCTGCTGAACGAACACCGGCGCCAAGGACCAGAAGGCCCCATTCGTCAAGCCGACTACGGCAGCGCCGACCACGCCGACCGGCGCGCGCCGGTAGAAGTGGGCGACATCCATCCGCACCGCGCTAAACGGTGCGGGAGCCTCCGCACGGGTCAGGGCCACGGGCAGGGCACTCAGAGAGACGAGGATGGACGCGCCCGCGAACAGCACGAATCCCATGGGATCGTCGAGGACCAGGATCATCTGACCCACCGAGACCATGGTGAGATGGATGATGGTGTAGATCGAGAACACGCGGCCCCGGTTGTCGTTGCCGGACCTCGCGTTCAACCAACTCTCTATGACGATGAACAGGACCGCGAGACAGAGCCCCGTGATCCCGCGGCAGAGCCACCACAGGACCGGCGCGGCGAACATCGCGTGGACAAGCGCCATCGTCGACGCCAGGCACACCATCGCCGCGAAGGCGCGGATGTGGCCGACACGGCGAATGATGCGCGTGCCGACCAGGCAACCCGCGGCGAAACCGCAGAAGTAGGCGGCACCGAGAATGCCCACCTCCAAGGTCGCGAAGTTCTCCAGGTGCGCCCGAACAGGCAACAGCGCGACCTGCAGGCCGTGCCCTGTCAGCAGGAAGGCAGCACTCAACAGCAGCGCGGCGATGGAAGCGATGGTCTGGTTCACTTCTGCGACACCTGTAACCGGGACTCTCGTCCCGATGTGGCACCACGGTCGGCTGGATCACGCTTCTACAAGATCCGCCGCCGACGCTGAGTGGAACCCGCCAGCCCCATCCGCGCGCCGCGCACTATATGCCGCGTTCCCGGGATTCCAAGTAGCCCGTCATGAAGGTTGTTCACGGTGGTCGAGCGCGCTGTTTCTAGCGCTTGCGAGTCGACGTCCAACGCCGAGCGAGAGGCCCGTCCTGTTGTATTGGCGTATCGGCTTGTCGGTCTGAGCGGGCCCGGAAGTACCCCCGTCTCACCAAAGCCGGCTGACCCCGTAGCGATCAAAGACAGCGTCTGTCGATACGATCGTCAAATCTCTCGCCAATGCTTGGGCGATCAACATGCGGTCGAAAGGGTCGCGGTGAGGCCCCGGCAGGCGACCGGCGCGCTCGGCATCCGCAACACCGATCGCGAGCTCTTCGAATCCTTGCTCTGTGATGTGTCCAGCCACATCGACGGCAAGCGCTTCGCCCTCGGGGAGCTTGCCCAAACGAAACTTGGTGGCGATTTCCCAAGCGGAAGCCGCGCTGACCAGGATCCCATTTGCCTCATCGGCAATGGTTCGTCCGGCGGGCTTGGATAGTCGACTGCTGTCGGCAATCCACCATACGAAAGCGTGAGTATCGAGCAGCACCCGCACTAGGCGTTTCCTTCCCAGGCGCTCAGTTCATCGTCCGACAGGGGCTCGAAGAAATCGTCCGGGATGACGACCTTGCCCTTGAGAACATCCCGCTGTCGGCGAACCACGGGTCGACAACGCACAATTCGCGCGACAGGGGTGCCGCGTCGAGCGATGACCACGTCCTCGCCCGCCTCCGCTCGCGCCAACAATTGTGAGAGTTGTGTCTTGGCTTGATGGACATTGAACACAGCCATCGGCAAATCCTTGGCACGCCACTAGTTAGTCTAGTATATGGCTAAGTAGTCTGGATCCGTCAAGCGAGTCACAGACGAACGGCCGGCATCCTCCCGATGGCTGTTGTGCGGAAGAATCTTGGGTCCATTCCGAGCCGACACAAGAACGGAAACCCAGTGCTAACTAAATTTGATCAATCCGCAATGAATAAATTTAGGCAACATGCCCGATACAGACCGCGAGTGTCGCCCGTCTTGGACACACCAATGCCGCGGTTGGCCACACGAGTGAACATCCGGCTACGGTCTTGGCGGGGGGCGGTACTCGAGCAGATCCCCGGGCTGACAGTCCAGTTCTTGGCAAAGGGCGTCGAGGGTCGAGAACCTGATCGCGCGGGCTCGACCCGTCTTTAGGATGGACAGGTTCTGCGCGGTGATACCGATCGCCGCTGCCAACTGATTGGCCCGCATCTTGCGACGCGCCAGCATGACATCAAGGTTGACGACGATTGCCATCCGTCAGACCGTGAGTTCTGCGTCTTCGGCGATCTCGCAGGCGATCCCCATGGCATGGCCGATAGCATGAAACATGAGACCAGCTAGGAACCACGGCAGGTTGAACACAATCGTATCGTTCCCTGGAACACCCAGCGAGGCAGACAGCGCATTCCGCAGTACATCCCCAAGAGCGACGCACAAACACATCACGACGATGAACAGCCCGATACGGCTGATGCGTCTGGCGTTGCGGGCGACCAAGATCACGCCCCGCTGGTATGCGGCCAGCAGACGCTCCACCTGATGGAAGATGGCGACACCGAGCGCCAGGAGCGGCACCCAGAAGACAAGAAGAGTGAGATCCTGCCATGTGAACTCACCCCGTGTGTGGACTTCGAAGTCCACAAGCGTCAGCCGATACCCACTTGGACCTTCGAAGCCCGCCCAACCGACGCCGACGAAAGCGAGCAGCCAGACCGTGCCCATCATGGCGCCCATCGCCAAGATTGCTACGCGAAGGCCAATGCTCAACCTCCGAACCCGCCGCAGACGTGGGTCATCGATATGGGTACGAAGTTCCATACCATCTCCTCATCAGTGGAGAGAATGAGTTACTGTTCTACGATAATTAAATATCGTTTTACAAGTATTTGCAACGGCTTTAGCAACTATGGTTCAGCTTGGGATAAGGGAGCAGACCGGAGCTCCCACGCGGCGGCGCGCTACCCCCGACCGATGTACGGCATCGACGACGCCATCACCGTGATGAACGGCACGTTGGCGTCGAGCGGCAGGCTGTCCATGTAGACCACCGCCTGGGCGACGTTCTCGACATCCATCGTCGGCTCGGACTTCACTGAGCCATCGGACTGCTTCATGCCCTGCCCCATGCGCGAGGTCATGTGGGTGAGCGCATTGCCGATGTCGATCTGGCCACAGACGATGTTGTGGGCGCGGCCGTCGAGGAAGGTGGAGCGGGTTAGCCCGGTCAGCGCATGCTTGGTGGACGTGTACGGCGCCGAGTTCGGTCTCGGCACGTGGGCCGAGATGGAGCCGTTGTTGATGATGCGACCGCCCTTGGGATCCTGGTCCTTCATCAGCCGGATGGCGTGCTGGGTACATAGGAACGAGCCGGTCAGGTTGATGTCCACGACGCGCTGCCACTGCTCCAGTGTTAGATCCTCCATGGGCACCGGCGGCGCGCCGGTCCCGGCATTGTTGAACAACAGGTCGAGGCGACCGAACGTTTCCTTGGTCTTGGCAAACAGGGCTGCCACGGAATCGGCATCGCTGACGTCCGTCCGAATCGCCAAGGCCCGATCCCCGGCACCGGATTCCTCGGCCACTTCCTCTAGAAGCTCCAGTCGACGACCGGCCAAAGCGACCGAATAGTCCTCCCTGAGCAGAGCGAGGGTCGTGTGTTTGCCGATGCCCGTTCCGGCACCGGTGACGATGGCTACCTTGCCCATATCGACCCTCCCCTAGACCGCCAACGCCGTCGAGAACCCGGGAACGCCGGCCCATCGGCCCGTATTCGTTTCGTGCATCACCGCGATCGTCTTGATGACCTCCGGGTTCGCGAGCCCATGGGGTTTCTCGCCCGACAACACGCGGATGATGTTCTCCGCCTGGCGGATCGGACACTCCTCCAGGAACACCGGCGAGAAGCCCGCGATGTGCGGCGTGACGATGCAGTTCGGCAGCTTCAGCAACGGATCGTGGGACTCCACGGGTTCGATCTCCGTGACGTCCAGGGCCGCTGCCTCCAGCTGGCCGGATTCCAGCGCTTGGGCCAGCGCCCCGCCATCGATGATGGGCCCGCGGGCCGTGTTCACCAGGATCGCCGTGGGCTTCAACTTGCCGAGGGTGTTCGAATTGAACAGATGCCGGGTCTCGGCGGTCGCCGAGCAGTGGATGGTGATGTAGTCGCAACGCTCGAGAATCTCTTCGAAGTCGACCATTCGAACCCCGTAGAGATCGCCCGCGGTCTGCTCCACGTAGGGGTCATGGGCGATGATCTCCGCCGGGCCGAAACCACGGATACGCGTTGCGAAAGCCCGACCGATGTTGCCGAAACCGACGATACCCACGACATGGCCCGCGATCCGACGAACCGAATTCACGTAGTTGCCCGTCGTGCGCGGATTCTCCCGCCATTGACCCTGCCGCGTCGAAGCCACCGCGTCGTGAAGGCAGCGCGTCACCGACAGCAGCATGGCGACCGCATGGTCGGCCACTTCGGTGGTGTTGACCCCCGGGACGTTGCACGCCAGCACGCCGAGTTCGGTGGCGGCATCGAGGTCGATGGAGTCGACTCCGACACCAAGGCGGCTCACCACCTTGAGTCTCGGGCAGGCCTCCATCACCTCCCGCGTGGTCAACGGCATGACACCGACCTGGGCTCCGTCGGCGTCCCGCAGGAGTTCGATGAAGTCCTCGGTGCTGCGCACGCGGCCTTCGACGACCTCGAAGCCAGCGTCCTCGAAAAGGTCCGCCCGGTTGAAGGGGCTGCTAGGCAGGGCGACTCTCATACTGTGACTCCTCGGGCCGCAGTGGGAGCTGGATCAGCGCTCCGGGATCAGCGGCTACGCCAGTGCCACGCAGCCCACCGTCTAGGCCAAGCTGGGAATTATATCCCTGACCAACGACCGCCCCGAACGCACCGTTCCGGTGCGCCCTGAATCACTCTAGATTGACTGCGGGACGCCGCCCCACGAACGTCCCCGGCGTTGCCCCGAGTAGTCTCTAAGCCGTTGGGGCCGGCGTGTCCGCGTTCTGGAACCCTCCCACTATCACCCGGTAACAGCGCCCCAGGGTTAGAACAGCCTTCGCTTTCTCTTCTCCTTGACCCGTCCCTTGTTGTCCACGACTTGGTCGGTCTTCCGGGCAAGCATCCCGTTCGCGATGTCTCCCCCGTCCACAACCGTGGCCTTCGAGAACCTCGCTTGGACGCTGGAGACTTCGATTCTTCCCACCAGTTCCTCTTCACGGCCAAGTTCCTCGCCGGTGTCCGGATCGACGAAAGCCTCCCCCTGCGTGAACACTTCGAGCACGTCGCCCTCCGCGAGAACGGAGTCGCCGTAGTTGAGCATCACATCCCCGTTGCTCTGCACCGTGACAACCTTGATGGGATAGATCGAGGTGACGATCGCGTTGGTGACATTCTGCGCTGCCTTGCGCATGACCTCGCCCATGGCGGCGCTGGCGTCCGACTCGCCCCCACTGGCGACACCATCGATCTTGAAGGCACCTCCGGTCGATGCTTCGGCACTAACGGTGTCGGCATAGCCGATTGATCCGGTAGCCACTTCGAGCACACGGACATCGACAGCCATCTTCGCCTTCTCCGATCCGCCCGAGAACCCTCCGAAGGTGGATGCCTTGGCGCTCATGCCGAATTCGGTGATGGCGCCCGTCAGGATGTAGTCGACGCCTTGGAGGTTGAGTCCTCCGCCTTCGAATCCTCCCGAAGCAAAACCCTCCACGGACAATCCCTGCTCCTTCAGAATCACCTCCATCCGGTCTCGTTCGATCACATTGAGCTTGTTCGTCTTGACCAATGCGGTGGTCAGCATGTCCCCGAATGCTCGGGTGTCTTCACGGGTCTCTCCGCCAAATGCCCTGATCTCCTTGTTCTGGGCAGAGTCCATGGCCCGGTACTCGATGTTGACGACCGCGATGGTCGCCTTCTGCCCGAACGCCGTGGAACACAGGAACGCTGCAACCGCCAGCAAAGCAGTCTTCGTCTTCATGGGTGGAACCTCCCCTTCGTGTCGTAGCAAACCCTCGACTACCCTGATGGCGTCGGTCATGTGTAAACGACATCGCCACCTTGAGTGGGACAGATACTCCCCGCCTCGGGTCCGGCTGATTGGAGTCACCGGGCGACCCGACTTCGCGGGTGTTGCCCACGTCGATTACGCAAGCGTGAGATTCCCTACGTGGGGAACAGAAAGTCAAACTCCGTTGCCCGCTAGGGCTTGGATGACCTCGGGACTAGCGCTCTGTTAGGGGACTCTGGTACCCGCCATGGGTGCGATCGCACCCAAACCAACACCCTTGGGGTAGTTGGACAGCCCAAACGGCGTTCGCGTCAGTCACTGTTCTTTGGCTCCACATGCGCTGCCAAGGCCGTCTTGGCCGGGGCCGCGGCAGCCGCCATCGCTTCGCGGGCGCGTTCGTTCTCCTGGATCTTGCTCATGATGGCCATGCCTGCGCGTTGCCAGGTCTCGCGGTTCTCGATGACGAACCTGTTGGATTCGCGGTAGCTCGCGAGCATCCCGTTTACTTCCGGGACAACGTAGCGGGCGAGAAGGTCCCAGCTGTTTCGCGTGTCTGCACGGTTCGCCCAGTCGTGGACGAAGCCGATGACCACCCCGAAGCCTCCCGTGACCTCGATCATCTTCTCTATACGTTCGACCAGGTCGTCGGGCGTGCCGATCACCGCAACGCTGCCTTCGCTGAACGCGGTTCCGTCCACCGCTTCATCGGGCGTCTTGAAGATGGTCCCTTCGCCCGCCGCCAGCGTGCCGACGGTGTACTCGTTGTTGTGGCGGAAGAGTCCTTCCTTCGCTTGTTCGCGTGCCTTGTCGCGGGTCTCGGCGATATGCCAGCTCATCACCACCCGCCACATGCTCCGGTCGACGGTGCGGCCGTGCTTGGCGGCAGACTCCTCCGCAAAGCTCCATTGCAGCGGCAGCGCCTGTAGGCCGGCCTTGGTGGTCGAACCGATCGACAGAACGCCCGCGCCGTGCTTGCCGGCCAGCGTCATGCCCGACGGGCTCACCATCGATGCGACGGCGAACTCCATGTCTTGCTGCAGGGGAAGGAGTTGGAGCTTGGCCTCGTTCAGCTCGAACCACTCGCATTCGTAGCTGAAGCGATCACCGCCCTCGAACAACCGGCGGATGATGCCCATGGCTTCATCCTGTCGATCACGGAGAACCATGGGATCGACGCCGAGGGTGTGGGCGTCGGACGGCAGCGCCCCCGGGCCCGAGCCGAAGATCAACCGGCCCTGGCTCTGGTGGTCGAGTTGCACGAGGCGCTGGGCGACCATGAACGGATGGTGGTACGGCAGCGAGACAACGCCGGTACCGAGGCGGATGCGGTGGGTTCGCTCGGCGGCGGCGGCGAGGAAAAGCTCCGGGGAGGCAATCACCTCCCAACCGGTGGAGTGGTGTTCGCCGCACCAGAACTCGTCGAGACCCAAGCGGTCGAGGTGTTCGACGAGTTCCAGATCGCTGCGCAACTGCAGCGTCGGGTGCTCGCCAATGGGATGGTGGGGCGCCAGGAAGGCACCGAACTTCATGTCGCGCATGGTTCCTGCCTTACAACAGCTCTTCGGCCATGAACCGGAGCGTCTCCGGGTTCCCCGTACCGACGTTGATCATCGTCACCGGACTGTCCTTCCATGCCGCGAGTCGCTCGCGGATGCGTTCCTTGGGCCCGACGAGCGAGATCTCGTCGCAGAGTTCGGACGGCACGGCCGCCATGGCCTCGTCCCGGCGACCAGCGAGAAACAGTTCCTGGACGTGGTCCGCCTGCTCGCCGAAGCCCATACGGGTGATGTGATCCTTGTGCACGTTGAAGCTCTTCGCCCCCATGCCGCCGACGTAGAAACCGACGTTCTGCTTGATCTGGCTGAGCGCGCGATCGACGTCGTCGTCGATGATGACCGGCACCGCCGCGGCGATCTCGAAGTCGCTGTTCTTAATCCGCATGGCGTCCGCGTACATGTCCATCATCCGGTAGGGAGACAGGAACATCGGAATCCAGCCGTCGCAGAGCTCCGCACTCAGGGCGACGTTCTTCGGCCCTTCCGCGCCGAGGTAGACGGGGATGCGCTCGCGAACAGGATGCAGGATCAGCTTCAGCGGCTTGCCGAGCCCCGTGCCGCCCGGCATGGGCAGCTTGTAGTGATTGCCGTCGAATGACACCGGCCCTTCGCGGGAGACAATCTGGCGAAAGATCGCAATCCACTCGCGCGTCCGCGCCAGGGGTTTCGGATAGGGCTGACCGTACCAGCCCTCGACCACCTGCGGCCCCGATACGCCGATACCGAGGATCAGGCGGCCGTTCGACAGATAATCCAGCGATACGGCGTGCATCGCGGCGCTCGCGGGCGTCCGCGCCGAGATCTGCATGATCGAGCTGCCGACGTTGATGCGTTCGGTGTGGGCGGCGATCCAAGTGAGCGGAGTGAAGCAGTCGGCACCGTAGATCTCCGGCGCCCAGATTGTGTGGTAGCCCAGCGACTCGGCTTCCTGCGCCATCTGCACTAGCCGTGCGCCGCCCGGTGGTCCGAACGGCCCGATCCCCATTCCCAGCTTCATGGCAGTCCTCAAGCGAGCAAAACGGCAAGCTTACACGTTCCCGCTACCCCGACGAATGCCGGCGCTGGTCAGGGAGTACGCGCTCGCGTATGTTCGCGAACCCATGTTCGCCCCGTTGCTCGACCTTGAATCAGCCGGTGACGGCCGTTTCACGGCGCCTCCGTCCCCCGACAAGGGCGAGCGCATGTTCGGCGGGCAGTTCCTGGCGCAATGCATGGCCGCCGCGCAGGCCACGGTCGCTGACGACCGTCGAGTCAACTCGTTGCATGGCTACTTCTTGCGCCCTGGCGATGTCGACCTCGAGGTGGGCCTCGATGTGGAGGTCGTTCGAGACGGCCGCTCGTTCTCTTCCCGGCAGGTCGTCGCAACTCAGCGCGGCAAGGAACTGTTCCGGGCACTGCTCTCCTACCAGGTTCCCGACGAGTCGCCCGAGTACGTCGCATCGCCGATGCCGGACGTAC
>VXPO01000014.1 GCA_009839505.1 Gammaproteobacteria bacterium | reverse complement strand
GCCGGCGGCGGCGCGCCGCAAGCGGCGCGACCCGGCGCACAGCGATAGCGAAGGCACCTCGTTGCCGACGCGGCCGGGAACGGCTTGGGGCGCTAAGCCTGCGCACCCCCAATCAGGGCACTGCCCTGCTGCCACGGGGAAATCTGGCCGTCGTAGACGCCCGGGCCCTTGCGGAAATGGGCCGCTTCCTCCAATGACTCGACGAATGGCATGTCGACGGGGTACAGCTCCTCGTTGCGGTGCGGCCTGGGGCCGCCCTTGGACACGTGACCCCAAAGCGCATGCCCCACAACTTCCTCGGCAATCGACGCGGCTTCGATCAGTTTGTCGAGATCGTAGCCCGTCTCGATGCCCATCTCGTGGCAGAGATGGACGAAGTCCTCCGTAGGCACGTGTCCGGCGGCACGACCGTTGCCGCAGTAGGGGCAGCCGCCCATGCCGCCTATGGAAGTATCGAACTCGGTGGCGCCGAGCATGAGCGCTTCATAGAAGCTCGCCATGGTAGCGCCCCGGGTGTTGTGCAGGTGCATGTGGAAGGTCGCCACCTTCGGCCAGCGGTCGCGGATGGCAGCCATGGTTTCACGAACCTCGTGCGGCATGTTCCAGCCCATGGCGTCCAGAAAGGAGACCCGGGTGACCGGAATACCGGCGTCGTGCCACTTGCCGATCATCATGGCGAGAAAGTCCATGCGCTGGTCAAGGCTGAAGGGTCCCTCGAAGTTGGAGCCGAATGGATTGCCGAGGGCGACCGAGGCCGCTTCCGCCCCCGCCGCCTTGGCACCTGCGACGGCACCGTCCATCGACGCGATCTGCTGTGCCTGGGTACGGTTGTAGTTGCGGCGCGCAAACGAGTCGCACAGCTCCACGTGGGTACCGAAACGCCGGCCGCGCACGTCCACCTTCGGATAGTAGGCATCGGCACGGTCGAAGCCTTTCTTGTTGAACACGGCCGCCGTGTACTTCACGCCAGGTTTCGGCACGAAGCGCTCTGCAATCTCGTCAATGCAGGCCATGGACGGGGTCCACTTCGGATGGGCGAACGAGCCGATCGAGATGACCTTGGCGCCGGTTTCGCCCAAGGCATCGAGGAGCCGGAGCTTCTCGGACACCGGGATATCGGGACTCTCGATCTGCAACCCTTCCCGCATCGTGTCGTCGGTGATCGTGACGCTCTTCGGCAGCAAGCTTGTCATGGGTATCCTGACTGTGGCGGGTGAATGGGCCTTTTTAGCAAGTCAGTTGCGCGGCGTCCATAACGGTATGCGCGTAGGGGCGACCCTTGTGGTCGCCCGCGTCGACAAACCATTGCCATCCGGTAGCGGCACGAGCGACACCGAACGCTCGTCAGGTCAACAGATCCAACAGGGCTCGGCGTTGGCGGCCGGATAGGCGACGGTACAGTCGCACTAGCCGATCCTCGTCGTCCGACAGGTCGCGGCGGAACGTCGTTTCGAGTTGCGGGAAGAACGCAGGCTCGATGACGCTCTCAATCCGTTGGTTCGGAACCCCCGACAGCGAGTACTCCAACCGGGCAACGATCTCGGAATTCATGCTGCGACGGTACAGCTTCGACGCTTCCGCGACGCGGTCCCTCAGTTCAGCTGGCAAACGTAGAACGAACCTATACGACGGATCGGCCACGGTACTACCTCCAACTACTACAACTACGCTCGACTACGCTCAAACTACGAGCACGGGCTACCAGCTTGAAGCCTTGGCCGCGTCGGCACCAGCGATCGGGCTAATTTCGCGCACAGCGGCGGGATGGGAACCTACACCATCCGCCGCCGCCCCCGCGGTTGCCGAGACGGGGGCCGAGTCGGTCGATAAGCCGGGTTCTGTCGTGGACAGCCATTCATCTCGGACGACCGTCACCGATCGCCTCCAGCGGCCTACCCGGGTCCGGCGCGGACCACGCCGTCGGACCCCCATTTGGCCTTGCTCCGGGCGGGGTTTGCCTAGCCAGGGCTGTTGCCAGTCCCTGCGGTGCGCTCTTACCGCACCCTTTCACCCTTGCCGCCGGCTACGCCTACTGGCGATGCGCGGTGGCGGTCTGCTCTCTGCTGCACTCTCCGTGGGCTCGCGCCCCCCAGGCGTTACCTGGCGCCCTGTCCTGTGGAGCCCGGACTTTCCTCACGCCAATGAAGGCGCGCGGCTGCCTGACCGACTCGGAGTTCAGCCTACTCGGTCCGCCGCTGCTTGGAAACCGCCCGTGAATAGAGCCGCCGACGTGGCAGACCGGTGATCTTCGACGCCAACCTCGCGGCCTGCGCAGCCGGCAGCTCGTCACTCAGCACGTCGACCACGGCATCGCCGTCGTGCCGCGGTGTGGCTTGGGGTCTGGGGCTCAGGATGCAGACGAACTCCCCCCGATCGAGCACCGTGTCCGAGGCCAGCAGTTCATTGACCGTACCGAAGCTGGTCGTCTCGTGCAGCTTGGTCAGCTCGCGGCAGATCAGCACGGCGCGTTCACCTCCGTCCAGGTTCTTGAGATCCTCCAGCGTGCTCCGCAGCCGGTGCGGCGCCTCGAAGAATACGACCGCAACGTCGCTCGCCAGCAACGCCGCCAACGCCTCGCGCCGAGCCGCCGCCCTGGCGGGGAGGAATCCCTCGAAACGAAACCGGCTCACGCCCACCGGCGAAATGGCCAATGCGGCGGCCACCGCGCTCGGACCCGGCACCGGAACGACGGCGACCCCGGCTTGCCACGCCCGCCGCACGAGTTCGAACCCCGGGTCGGAAATCAACGGCGTTCCGGCGTCGGTGATCAGCGCAACGCTCTCTCCCGCCTCTAGGTACGCCAGGATCGCCGTTGCGGCCGAAGCTTCGTTGTGGTCGTGCAGCGTCAGCAAACGCTTGGGCTCGGCACCGATGTGCGACAACAGGTTGCGGCTGCGTCTGGTATCCTCGCAGGCGACAGTCGCGACCGTCTTGAGCACGTCCACGGCGCGCTGCGTGATGTCCTGCAGATTACCAATAGGCGTCGCCACGATGTACAGCTTGGCGGTTCCCGGCGGCGCGGCGCGTTCGTTTGCCGCTTGCCGCGGAGTGTGGTGAGAAACCATGCGCAACCTCCCGCAACCCCTCCCGCAATCACGGTACAACAACCCGTCAGCCACCGCTGCGTGGCGGTATCCGCTGGACCGGGGCGAGAGGCGTCGCCTCGACCGCGAATCCTGCGCAGGCCGTTGCAGCGTCCTCGCGACGCTCGCGCTCCTCGTGCTGGGCGCATGCGCTGGGAATCCTCCGGTCGAACCAGCCCGCGAGCCAGCCGCTGCGCAAGCCGAGGACTCCGTCGAAGTTGCTTTGCGTCGCGCCGAGGCGGCGTCGGTCGACCGCGTCAAGGCCAGCCACTACTTCGATGCACTGCTGGCGCTGCACGCCCGCGGCGACTCGGCCGGTGCCGCCCGTGTGGTCGCACGCCTGCGCGCAGTGGGGGACGAAGGCAAGCCATTGCTCACCGCGTTGCCGGAAGCCGCTCGTCGACGCTTTCAGACCATCGCCCTCAATATCGCCGTCGCCAATCCCGACCAAGCCGTCGGTGAACTCTTGGCGATCATCGATCCCGCAGGCCGTCAACAGGAGTGGATGGCGGCACGTCTTCGAGCACGCGAGCTGAGTGCCGCGGGCTTGTACGCAGAAGCGGCCGGGACCCTGATCTCACTGGCCACTGATCCGATCGAGGATGAATCCCAGGTGGCCGAAGTCAGCGCGGCCATCTGGCGATACCTCTCGTCCACAGCGGTGCCTGAACTCGCCCGCAACGCGGCTGCGGCAGCGGTACCCGAAGCGCGTGCCTGGTGGTCGCTGGCGCACGACTTCAACAGCGCCCTGACCGGCACGGAACAACGAAGCCGATGGCACCGCTGGCGGGCCAGCCATCCCCGCCATGTCGCGGCGCGCTTTCCCCCGCAGGAACTCGTGGACATTGCTCCGGATCCGTCCACGATCGCCCTGCTGACGCCGCTCGCTGGCGACTTCGGCGTCGCGGGGGAAGCCGTCCGCGACGGCTTCGTCGCGGCCTACCTGCATGCGCGTGCGAGTGCGCCGGCAGGCGCAGCGGCTCAAGGAATCCACATCTACGACACCGCTGCACTTTCCGTGGAGGTCGCCTACCAGCAAGCTCGTCGTCAGGGCGTCGATGTCGTCGTTGGCCCGCTACGCAAGGCGGCGGTGGCGGCGCTTGCGGCGACACCACCGGACATCCCTGTGATCGCACTGAACAGCCTCGAGAGCGGCGGCCGAGAAGGCATGATCCAGTTGTCCCTCGCGGTCGAAGACGAGGCTACGGCGATCGCCTCCGCGCTGAACGCCGAAGGCTTCCAGAGAGTCGTCCTGTTCGACAGCCCGGCGCGCTGGGCCGCGCGCGCACGAACCCAGCTCGAAGCGAGTCTCGGCGATATCGAAATCGTTGACTTCCGCACGTTTCTTCGAGTCGAGGACATCACGTCGATCGTTGGCGATGCGCTGCACGTCGCGGAAAGTCAGGCACGGGCTGCCCAGTTGGAGCTGGATCTGGGCGCAACCTTCGAGTTCACGCCGCGGCGGCGCGACGATGTGGATGCCGTGGTGGCATTGGTGGACAGCGCCGAGTTGAAGTCCCTCAAGCCCGCACTCGATTTTCATTTCGCTCGCGACCTGACCGTGTTCGCTCCGTCTCCGGCCATCGACATCACGGATCTGGAGCGGCTGGAGGGAGTACGGGTGTGCGACATCCCGTGGCGCATTCATGGCGACGGACTCAGCGATGCGGTGGGCGCGGCGTTTTCGTTGAGCCGAGGCTCCTATTCGGCGCTGTTCGCCCTGGGCGTCGATGGATTCCGACTCGCCAACCAGCTTCCGCGCCTCGCCCAGGGGCGCACACCGATCTTCGGCTCGACGGGCACCCTGTTCCTCGGTGACGACGGTCGGATCCGGCGCGAACTCGCCTGGGCGGAGGTACAGCAAGGTACCTTGGTGCCGATATCGGCTCGTGGTCGTGAACGCGCTGCATCGACGACCCACCGCAACAGCGAGTGACGCCGTGGCCGGCGTTCTCACCCGTGGCCGGCGCGCGGAACGACGGGCCGAGCGGATGCTGCGCCGGCAGGGGCTGCACACGCTTGAGCGGAACTATTCCCGACGGACGGGCGAGATCGACCTTGTCATGCTGGACGGCGATGTGCTCGCGTTCGTCGAGGTCAGATACAGGAGTCCGGGGGCGTGGACCACCGGACTCGGCTCGGTGGACAAAGCCAAACGGCGGCGGCTCGTGCGCACTGCCGAGCTGTATCTCGACGAGCACCCGGAGCATCGGTACCGGGGAATTCGATTTGACGTGGTGTCCGCGTCGAAGGGAAACTACGGCATCGCATGCGAATGGATTCCCGATGCGTTCGAAGCAATGGATTGAGGTTCCCACGCGAACCACCTGCCGACGGACCAATCGGCACCCCCCGGGTGCCGGTTGCCCACACAATGTCTCAGCCGCCCGCGGCCTGTTCCACGCCCGCGCAGCGCTGGCCGTACTGACGATTTGCCTCGGTGGCTGCTTTAGCCTGACCGGCGAGGATCCAACGCTCAGGACCCCGGGCGGCGTGATCGACGACGAGGTGATCGAGTCGATGGTCGCACGGCGCATAGACGCTGCGGACGAGCGTCTCTCGCAAAGCCACATCAACGTCGACAGCTACGACGGCATCGTGCTGCTGACCGGCCAGGTGCAGAGCGATGAGCTGCGCCAGCTGGCCGAGGATTCCGTCAGCGACGTCAAGCGGATTCGTCGCGTCCACAACGAGTTGAGCATCGGTGGCCCGATCAGCCTGGTCGCACGGACCAACGACAACTGGCTGGAAACCAAGGTCAGATCGCGGCTGATCGCCAACCCCGATGTGGTTGCAAGCCGCATCAAGGTTGTCGCCGAGGACGGCATCGTCTTCCTAGTCGGGATCGTGTCACGGGAGCAGGCGGATGCGACGGTTGCCGTGACGAAGAACGTGTTCGGCGTTCAGAAGATCGTCAAAGTCTTTGATTATCTGGGTGAAACGCCGGACAAGTAGCCGTCCGGCTGGACCCACGACCTTACGACTTGACCAGGGTCGGCCTGGGACGCGGCTTGGTGGGTTCCGGTTCACCGCCGCCGGTCTCCACCTCGAACGCCATGCCCATGCCGCTCTCACGGGCGTATACGGCGATCACCGCACCGACGGGGGCGCGTACATGGAACGGGCGTCCTTCGAACCGACAGTCCACGCTTAGCACATCGTTGCCGATGTCGAGATTGCGCGTGGCGGTCCCCGAGAGATTGAGAACCAGCTTGCCGTCCACGGCGTGGTCCACGGGCGCTTCGACACCGGGAACGCTGCAGTCGACGGCGAGGTAGGGCGTGCAGTCGTTGTCCACCACCCAGTCGATCAACGCCCTTATGAGGTAGGGGCGACTCGACGTCATTCCCGCATTTCTACTTCGAACTCGGTCAGACTGTCACGGAAGGACTGGCGCGCGAACATCCGCTGCATGTATTTCGTCAACGCCCGGGTCTGGCGTTCCGGCAACTCGATGTTCACGAAATTCAGGCGCCATAGGATCGGTGCCACGCAGCAGTCGAGCAGGGTGAACTCGTCGTTCATGAAAAACGGCCGCTCGGCGAACAGCGGCGAAGCGCTGACGATGCTCTCGCGCAGTTCACGGTGTGCCTTGGCGAGCGTGCGTTCTCCGCCCCGGCCTCGCATCAGCACGTCGACATGGCCGCTCCAGTCCTTCTCAATGCGATGCATGAGCAACCTGCTCTGGGCGCGGGCGACCGGATAGACCGGCAGGAGGGGCGGATGCGGGAAACGCTCGTCGAGATACTCGATGATGATGGTGCTCTCGTAGAGGACTAGCTCACGGTCCACCAGGGTCGGAACCGTGTTGTAGGGATTGAGTTCGGCGAGTGCCTGGGTGGGTCGACGGGCATTGACGTCGACGATGTCGACGGTTACACCCTTCTCGGCGAGAACCATCCGAACTCGATGGCTGTAGTGGTCCCGCGGATCCGAGTAGAGCGTCATGGACGAGCGTCTTACCGGGTTCAGATCCATCGCATGCCCCTCGCGCGCGTCAATGCACGTCCTTCCAGTATTCCCGGTTCAGCAGGGTCGCGAGCACGAACAACCCCACGAGGAAGGCGATGACCCAGATGCCCAGCCGCTGGCGATCCAGACGACCGGGATCGCCCACGTAGTGGAGAAAATTGGCGATGTCGTAGGCAGCCTGATCGAATTCCTCGGGCGATAGCGTCCCGCTGCCGGGTTCGGTCTCCAGGATGTAGTTCTTGTCCCGGATCACGGGATCCTCGCCGTCGATCTCGTGGCTGGCCGTGACCGACGTCACGAACTCCCCATCGGGACGCTTGCGGATCAGGGAATTCTTACCGGCCAAGAGGTTGACTGGTCTTACCCCCGTCTCCTTCAAACGCGGCACGCCCTGCAGCCCCACCAGCACGTGCGGCATGCCCATGTTCTCGTAGACCCGGTTGTTGAATCCGAACGGGCGTTTCGGGTCGACGTAGAAGCTCTTCAACAGGGTGTAGACCCACGCCGTGCCGCGTACTCGATCCACCATCGTCAGGTCCGGCGGGGGTTTGCCGAACCACTCCTGGGCGCGCTCCGGCGGCATCGCGGTGCGCATCAGGTCGCCAATCGCGGGTCCATCCACGCCCTCCGCCCGGGCCCGCCCCGGGAACATGAGGTTGTCGAGCGCCACGTCGTGGGGAATACCGAGATCGTCGGCGGTGCGCTCGTAGCGCTGGAACTTCAGGGAATGGCAGCCCAGGCAGTAGTTGACGTATAGCGTCATGCCGCGCTGCAGCGACGGCAGGTCCCTCAAGTTAGGCTCGATCGGCTCGAGTTCCACCGAGGACTCCGCACTCTGGACCCCCAACGCGAGCACGCATGCGACGACGGCGCCGACAGACTTGAGCCGCGTCACGTCAACCGCTCCGGCGGTGTCTTGGTCTTCTCGATCCGCGTATACCAAGGCATCAGGACGAAATACGCGAAGTAGATCAACGTACAGATCTGCGAGATGCCCGTGGACAGGTCCGTGGGTTTGAGGGTGCCCAGATAGCCAAGAACGAAAAAGCTCAACACCAACAGCGCAAGCATGCCCTTGGACAGCAGACCCTTGTAGCGAATCGACTTGACCGGGCTGCGGTCAAGCCACGGCAGCACGGCGGGCATCAGGACGGCGGCACCCATCACGACCATGCCCCAGAACTTGGCCTCGACACCGAACAACGGATAGGTGGTCGCCCGCAGCATCGAATAGAACGGCGTGTAGTACCACACCGGGGCAATGACGTCGGGAGTCTTCAACGGGTCGGCCTGTTCGAAGTTCGGCTTCTCCAGGAAGTAGCCGAACATCTCGGGGACGAAGAACATGATCGCGCAGAAGATGATCAGGAACGCCACCGTGGCCTGGAAGTCGTGGACGGTGTAGTACGGGTGGAACGGGATTCCGTCCACCGGCACGCCGTCGGCGTTCTTGTTGTTCTTGATCTCCACGCCGTCGGGATTGTTGGAGCCGACATGGTGGAGGGCGACGACATGGATGAAGACCAGGGCGATCAAGGCGAGCGGCAGCGCCACCACGTGCAGCGCGAAGAACCGGTTCAAGGTGATGTCGGAGATGCCGTAGTCGCCGCGGACCCAGGTCATCAGTTCGTCGCCGACGAACGGGATGGCGCCGACCAGCGAGACGATCACCTGCCCTGCCCAGTACGACATGTTCCCCCAGGGCAGCAGGTAGCCGAAGAAGCCCTCGGCCATCATGACGAGGAAGATGCCCATGCCAATCAGCCAGAGCAGTTCCCGGGGCTTGCGGTAGGAGCCGTAGGCCAGTGCCCGGAACATGTGCAGATAGATGACCGCGAAGAACGCCGAGGCGCCCGTGGAGTGCGCCAGGCGGATGATGTCGCCGTATTCGACATCCCGCATGATGTATTCGACCGATGCGAAGGCTCCGTCGCCGCTCGGAACGTAGGACATGGTCAGCCACAGGCCGGTCAGTAGCTGCAGGACCAGGACCACGAGCGCGAGCGCGCCGAAGTAGTACCAGAAGTTGAAATTCTTCGGCGCGTAGTACTTCGAAGCGTGGTATTCGAACGTCCGCGTCAGCGGAAGGCGTTCGTCGACCCACGCGAGTAA
Organism: Gammaproteobacteria bacterium; assembly: GCA_009839505.1. Classification (GTDB taxonomy): domain Bacteria; phylum Pseudomonadota; class Gammaproteobacteria; order Pseudomonadales; family Azotimanducaceae; genus VXYL01. The sequence continues at coordinate 13,550 of VXPO01000014.1, read as the reverse complement.
CCGCACCAGCGGCCTCGCCGGCGAAGGCTCGGCCACCTACGCGATCTCCTCGGGGTCGTCGCCCGGTGCGGCCGCCACGGAGTCCTCGTCCACGCCGATGATGATCTCCGTGTCGGACAGGTAGGAGTACGGTGGTACGTCAAGATTGTCCGGCGCCGGCACGTCCTTGACGACACGACCAGCCAGATCGAAACGCGATCCGTGGCAGGGGCAGTAGAAGCCTCCCTTCCAGTCGCTGGCGAAATCCTCCGGCTTCGCTTCGCCGTAGTACTTGGGCGAACAGCCGAGGTGAGTGCAGATGCCCACGTAGACCCCCAACTCCGGATCGCGCGAGCGCCACGCGTTCTTGGCGTACAACGGCTGTCGCGCCAGATCCTCGGACTCGGGATCGGCCAACTCCGGATTCTCGGCTTCCAAGCGCTCGATGTCCTTCGACGTGCGTCGAATCACGAAGACCGGCTTGCCCCGCCACGACGGAATGGGAGTCAGCATCTCCCCCGGCCCGACACGGGCAATGTCCGCCGTCTTCGGCGCGCCGGCGGAACGGGCCTTGGCACTTGGGATCCACGACTTCACGAACGGCACCGCAGCACCGATGGCGCCGACAGCGGACGCCGCGGAGGTCATTCCAATGAGGAACTTGCGCCTGCCTTTGCTCGTCGCGTCGGCTTCTTCTGGTGTCTTGCTCACGCGACTACTCGGGAGAATTCGGGCTCACGGGGCGGGATCGGAAAAATCTTACCACAGTGCCATGGCCGGACCGGAAGCGGCGACCGGGCGATCATCGGGATCCCTGGTGAGATATGCGGGCTAGCGCTTCGAGTATTGCGGACGCTTGCGCGCCTTGCGCAGGCCCACCTTCTTGCGCTCGACCTCGCGGGCATCGCGGGTTAGGAATCCGGCCTGGCGCAACGGGACGCGGTGCTCTTCGTCCCGCTCGACCAATGCCCGTGCAATGCCGTGGCGAATGGCGCCCGCCTGGCCGGAGCCGCCGCCGCCCCTGACCGTCACCTTGACGTCCAGGCTACCCGTCGCGCCAACCGTCTCTAGTGGTTGGCGAACGATCATCCGCGCGGTTTCACGACCGAAGTATTCGTCGAGCGGGCGACGATTGACGAGAATCCTGCCGATGCCCTCGGTGATGAACACCCGAGCGGAGGAGGTCTTGCGGCGTCCCGTGCCGTATTGGGTCTCTGCCATCGGGTTTTTCAACTCCTAGAGTTCGAGGGCTTTCGGTTGCTGGGAGGCGTGTGGATGCGAGGGTCCGGCGTAGATCTTCAGCTTGCGCAGCATGGCGCGCCCCAAGGGGTTCCGGGGCAGCATCCCCCTGACCGCATTGCCGAGGATGCGGTCCGGGTGGTGTTCGCGCATCTTGTCCAGCGGCGTCGCCTTGATGCCGCCGGGATAGCCCGAGTGCCGGTAGTAGACCTTGTCGGTTTCCTTGCGTCCGGTGACCTTCACCTTGGCGGCATTGACAACGACGATGTAGTCGCCCGTGTCGACGTGGGGGGTGTACTCCGGCTTGTGCTTGCCGCGCAAGCGCTTGGCGATTTCCGACGCCAAGCGACCCAGGGTCCTGCCCTCGGCGTCCACGACGTACCAATCGTGCTGCGCGTCCTCGCGACGCGTGCTCGCGGTTCTCATCGACTTAACTTGCCGGATCCATTAGCAAACGAGGCGCGAATGGTACGCATCTCGCCCCCATCCAACAACCCCGAAAGCCGTCACCCGGGCCTAGCGTGTCGGATCAAACGCTCGCGATGCGGTTGGACTCGTACGCCGCCTCGGTGCCCCACGCGGGGGTGAGGAACCCGCGTCGTGCCATGTCGGACATCTCCTTGCGCAGACGTTGTTCCTGCAGCGCCCGCTCGCCGTTCTCCCTGACGCGTCTCGGGACAACCGCTTCCGGTTCTCGCGTGGCGGTGAACTCGATCGAGTCGCGGTCAAGGGCCCACAGCACGGCGAGTTCCACCAGGGAGTAGCCGGTGTGTCCAGGCCGGCTGAAACGCATCGCCTCGTTGAGTACCGGCGCGAAGTTGGCGATGAAGCGCGGGCGTGTCGACGCATTGACGCTGGCGCGGTGCAGCATGTAGGGATGCAGCAGAACCAGATCGCCGGCTTCGCCGGTCAACTCCTTGAACCGCGTGCACTGTTCGATCAGGCCCGGAACCAAGTAGCCCCAACCCTGCAACCCGTCCGGGTGGAGTCCTTCGGGAAACCGCGCCAGCAGCCGCGCCACGGGCGCAATGGAGTCCACCGCAATGAAGGTGCCGCCGCTCTTCGGCAGGATGTCGCAATAGATGGGCACCGAGACGAGAGCCTGTTCCGGCGAATTCAGGAAGTGCCTGAAGTGCCAGCCGTCCTTGTGCCATGCCGGTTGCCGCGCGTCGGGCGGTCGCCATGGGATCCCCGGGCTGCCGAAGTTGGCGATGACTCCGTCCCCCCAACTCAGCGACTCGCCATCGAGGAGTCGATGCCGACCCCCAACGAGGTCCGCCTGGCTCATCGCTGCCGTTGGCGCATCCGACGCGAGGCGGAACCGTCTACCGGTACCCCGGGTACGGATGCGGCCGCGGCGGTGCGTGTTCGTTGGCAACCGTTCCCAGCTTCGGGGATCCCCGCGATTGAGGCCGTGGTGCTCTTCGAGTTCCGTCCAAGCGGTTTCGGCGATGGTCTGGGCCAGTTTCTTCGAGAACGCCGCCTTCACCACCACGTAGCCGTGCTCGACGAAGTGCACGGCATCGTTTCGATCCAGTACCCGGCACTTGGCCACGGTCGCAGCCAACGCCGCCTCGAACCGGGCAGGATCGAGCGTCTTGGTCGGCGAGTGCGCTTCGAGTTTCACGAGTCTGATCCTTCAACTGCCCATGGTGGCCGGCAAGGGAACCCGCTCTTGACCGTACCACAGGGCCGCCGCTACGGGCGGTGCATGCGGCGCAGGTATGGCTCACCCTGCATCTCGTTGATCCGGCTCCTCGTACGCTCGAACTCGGCTGTCAGCAGGTTGCCCCGGTACAGCGCATCGACGGGTGCCGCGGCGGAGAAGAGGACCTTGACGTTGCGGTCGTAGAACTCGTCCACGAGGCTGATGAAACGCCGCGCCGCATTCTCGCTTGCACCGTCGGGGCGGAACACGGGCACGCCGTTGACCACAACGGTCGAAAAGAGCCGGGCGAGCTCGATGTAGTCGTTCTGGCTGCGCGGACCCTCGCAGATCGCGGCGAAGTCGAACCACACCGCGTCCTCCGCGCAGTGACGGGCGCGAATCGGGCGCCCGTTCACCACGACATCCACGTCGTCGGACACCCGCGTGTGGCAGAGCGAGCGAAAGTTCGCAACGAGGGCAGCGGTGTCGCCGTCCACGCGGTACACATCGGTCCGCCTCAGCATGCGCAGCCGGTAGTCCACGTCGCCGCCCGTGTGCACAACCTCGGTGTGGCGTTTGAGCTGCTCGATGGCGGGCAGGAACCGGCGCCGCTGCAGTCCGTTCTCGTAGAGGTCGTCCGGTGCCACGTTGGAGGTCGCCACCAGGGTTACGCCGCGCCGGAACAGGCCGTCGAGGAGCTCGCCGAGAATCATGGCATCGCCGATATCGGAGACGAAGAACTCGTCGAAACAGATGACCCGGGCTTGGTCCGCGAATCGGTCCGCGACCGTGTCCAACGGGTCTACCTGTCCAGCGAGTTCGGCGAGCTCCGCATGGACCCGCTGCATGAACCGGTGGAAATGCAGTCGTTGTTTGTCGGCAAACGGCAGGGTGTCGTGGAACAGATCCATCAGGTAGGTCTTGCCGCGCCCCACCCCACCCCAAAGGTAGAGCCCCCGGACCGGTTCCTGGTTGCGCCGGAACAGGCGCCGTGGCCATCTCGTCAGCGTCCCGCGGCCTCCCGCGTCGACCAGCCGGCGGCGAAGCTCGGTCAGCAGTTCGGCGAGTTCGGTCTGCGCCGGATCGTCGGCGAATCCGGCGCGAACGTTGGCGGCGTGAGCTTCCGACGGCGTCAATTCTGATTGTCGTCGAACCCGGCGATGCGCGCCCGTGCAGCCGCCGCGTGGGCGGCAAGTCCCTCCGCCTCCGCGATGCCCGCGGCGGCGCGCGCCAACGGCTGCACCGACTCCGCATCACCGCCGATGACGGACATGCGCTTCTGAAAGTCCGTGACGCCCAGCGGCGATGCATAACGGGCGGTGCCGAAGGTAGGCAGCACGTGGCTGGGACCCGCAACGTAGTCACCGAACACCTCGGCCGCATGGGCACCAAGAAATACCGCACCCGCGTGACGAATGGCGGGTAGCAGTGACTCCGGGACGTTCACGGAGAGTTGAAGGTGCTCGGGTGCGACACGGTTGGCGATGTCGCAGGCTTCCGCGAGGTCTCGTACTGCGATCATCGCTCCACGCTGGCTCAGTGATTGTCGAATGATCTCCCGACGCGGCAAGTCGGCGAGCAGCGCCTCCACCGTCCGGCCCACGTCGTCCAGACAACCGGCGTCCGGCGACACCAGGATCGCCTGGGCTGCTGAGTCGTGCTCCGCCTGCGAGAGCAGGTCCAAGGCGGTCCAGCGGGCATCCACGCTGCCATCGGCGATGATCAGGATCTCACTCGGCCCCGCGATCAGATCGATGCCTGCAGCGCCGAACACAAGGCGCTTGGCGGCTGCGACATAGGCGCCCCCGGGACCGACGATCTTGTCCACGCGGGGCACTGTCGCCGTGCCGTACGCCAACGCTGCGATCGCCTGTGCACCTCCGATGGTGAACACCCGGTCGACCCCGGCCAGCGCCATGGCCGCCAGAACGTGATCGCTATGCTCGCCGCCAGGCGTTGGCACCGTGACGATCACCTCCCCGACACCGGCAACCCGGGCCGGCACGACGGTCATCAGCACCGTGGACGGATAGGCGGCCTGGCCACCGGGAACATAGACACCGACGCGATCCAGGGGGCGCACCAGTTGACCGAGCCGGTTGCCGAGCGGGTCGGTGTACTCGAATCCGCCGTCGGGCTGGCGTTCGTGGTAGTCCCTTATGCGGTCGCGGGCGGCGACGAGGGCCTCTCGATCCGACACCGGCAAGGCGGCCAGACTGCGCTCGAGTTGCTCAAGCTCCAGTTCCAACTCAGCCACGTCGTCCACGTCGACACCGTCGTGAAGCCTCGTGAAACGCACCAGCGCCGCATCGCCTTCCTCGCGAACCCTGGTCACGATTTCGGCGGCGACGCGCACCACATCGTCGGGCTCGCGGGCATCCCAGGCGAGAAGCTTGTCTAGCTCGCCGTCGAAGTCCGGATCGCGGGTGTCCAGGCGTCGAAACACGGTCATTCGGCAACGGCCTACAAGTCAGCCGGCCTCGGCGGGTGTCAACGCACGAATCGTCACGGCGTGGACAGCTCCCGAGGAGATCAGGTCGCCGATGGCCGCGTACACGGCCTGCTGTCGCTTGACCCGACTCAACCCTTCGAATGCCTGTGCGACCACGCGGATTTCGAAGCGGTTGCCCTCTCCCGACACCTCGACGACGGCCTCCGGGATGGCGCTCTCGATGCGTTCCTGCAAGTCCTCGATCATGGATCGGTGTCGTCTTCGCCACGCGCGATGAGGCCGAAAGCCTGTCGAACTTGCAACGTCAGCGCAAGTCCGCGCGCGGGGCGAACGATCAGTCCTCCTCGGCCGCGACGTGTTTACTCAGTGTTACTGTCGGTAACATAATGCGTTCGGGACGGAGACTATTATGGGTGTATGGGGCTCATCGAGACCTTCTACGCGACGATCGCGAACTACCCTTTCCTAGCGCTGATCGTCGGCTTCCTCACGCTCGGTTGGAGCGCTGACCGATTCGTCAACGCATCTGCCGCGGCCGCCAAGAACCTGGGCGTGTCGAAGGTGGTCATCGGGCTCACCGCGATCGCCGTGGGTACGTCCGCGCCGGAGATCATGGTCGGTATCGAGGCGAGTCTCATGGGCTTGGGGGAACTGGCGATCGGCAACGCCATCGGGTCCAACATCGCCAACATCGGACTCGTGCTCGGGATCACTGCGCTCGTGAGTCCGCTGCCCTTCGCCGAGAACGTGCTGAAACGCGAACTGCCTTGGTTGATCGGGGCAACGCTGTTGACGCTCGCCTGCCTGTTCAACCTGTACGTGGGTGTCCTGGATGGTCTGGCGCTGCTCGGCGGCCTTGGCGTAATCCTCTACCTGCTCGCGAGGAGAAACCGCGCCATGCCGGACACCTTGCAGACGGAATTGGACGAATTGCCAGACATGACGGCGATAAAGTCATTCGCCTGGTTCGCGATCGGTCTTGCGGTGTTGCTGGTCTCCGCACACGTACTGGTCTCCGCAGCGTCGGTTGTCGCCATCGAGTACAACGTGAGCGAACTGGTCATCGGGCTGACCATCGTCGCCGTCGGCACCAGCCTGCCCGAACTGTCCGTGACCGTGGCTGCCGCCCGCCAAGGACACCCGGAAATGGCGATCGGCAACGTCGTCGGCTCCAACATTCTGAACATCCTCGCCGTGCTCGCCATCCCTGCGTTGCTCGACGCCCAGGCCATCGAGGTCGCCGTGCTGTGGCGCGACTACGGGATGATGGTGGCACTCACCGCGCTCCTCGCGTTGCTGGCCTATGCCATCGGCTCGCGCAAGGTCATCACCCGGTTCGAGGGCCTCGTCCTGCTCGCCGCGTGGATCGGCTATACCATCATCGTCTACCACCACGAGCGCATCGTATGAAACGCGACACTGCCGACAACACAACGGAGATTCCGCGCAGCGGTCGCGTCGCCATCGACAAGGCAAAGGCCATCCGTCTGCTCGCGCTCGACGTCGACGGCGTCATGACCGACGGGCGCCTCTACTACGGCCCGGACGGCGCAGAGTTGAAGGCGTTCCATGTCCAGGACGGCAGCGCCATGAAGATGCTGCTCGCCACCGGGGTGTCCATCGCAATCATCTCGGGACGGCAATCCGAGGCCGTCGACCGAAGGGCCGCCGAACTCGGCGTGCCGCATGTCTACACCGGCGTGATCGACAAGGTGGCGACCCTCGCCGAGCTGTCCAAGTCTTCCCGAATCGAACGTCGACACATGGCCTATGCCGGCGACGATTTGCCCGACCTGCCGGTGTTCGACGAAGTCGGCCTGTCGTTGAGCGTGCCGAACGCGCACCCTGCCGTCATCGCCCGGGCGGACTATGTCACCGCCACCCCTGGGGGCCTGGGTGCCGTGCGGGAGATCTGCGAGTTGATCATCGCTGCCCGGGAGTAACCGCGAGCGTGGCCGACGAACATGCCGAATCCGGGACTGCGGACACGCAGCCGGGCAAGACCCTCATCCGCTGGGGCACCGTGGCGGTTGTGGCCGTCGGTTTCGCCGCCGTAGCCGTCCTGCTCGTACCCGGTGAGCTTACGAGCTCCAAGCTTCCTCCGGAGTTCGCGGACGAGCCCGACGTCTACCTCGAGGACAGCGTCATCACCCGATTTCGGGACGATGGCACACTCCACTATCGCCTCCGTGCCGAACGGATCAGTCAGTTCGAGCGCGGTCGGGTCGCACGCATGATCGCTCCGATGCTTGAACTGCTCGAAGCCGACGGCCCATCCTGGAAGGTCGAATCCCAACGCGGCGACGTGTTCACGGTTGCACGTCCCGATGGAGGAGAGGAGGAACGCGTCGAGCTCAGTGGCGAAGTCCGCCTGACGCGCGACGTCGGCGGTCCGGACTTCGCGGAAATGCGCACCGAGTTCCTGGTGGTCCACCCCGAACGCCGACATGTCCGTACGGATCAACCTGTTATGATCAAGACGAACTCTTCTCGCTTGGCCGCGGCGGGCTTGGAGGCCGATCTGGCCAGCAGAATGGTTGAGCTCTTTCCGTCGAAAAACCAACGGGTTTCCATCGTTGTTGAACCGCACCAGCAGAACGGCTCCCCCTAACCGGTCCGCCGTCCGCACATGGCGGGGCATCGGCCTGGTGGTGCCGCGTACCCGGACCCGTGACGCGCTGTCGGGTTACTGCAAGCGTGTTCGACCACTCGTGCTCGCCCTCGCGGCGGCGTCTGTCTCGGCCCTGCCCGAAGATGCCGATCAACCTCTGTCCTTCCAAGCGGACAAAGGTGCTGTCGACCTGAACTCGAACGGTGAGTCGAAGCTATCCGGGTCCGTGGTCGTCGAACAGGGCACGCTGCGCATTACTGCGCACGAACTGACGCTGACCAGCCAGGACGGCAAGCTCGCCAGGGCCGTCGCCACGGGCGGGCCGGACGGGCCGGCGCGGCTTCGTCAGCAGGTCCATGCGGACGAACCGTTCGTCGACGCCAACGCACAGACCATCGACTACCGCGTGTCCGATGTCCGGATCGAGCTGCGCGGCGACGCGTTCCTATCCAAGGGCGATGGCGAGTTCGGGGGGGGCGTGATCGTCTACCACGTTGAGGACAACCTCGTCGAATGCGGAGCCGGCTGCCGTGCCGTCCTCCCGCCGAGCACCGAATCCGACTGACCATGGCCGATGCCGCCGCACGACCGGTCACCCTTGCGGTCGCCGGCCTGACCAAGGGCTACCGCGGACGAAACGTGGTCGAAGACGTCAACTTGAGCGTTCAGAGCGGCGAAGTCGTGGGCCTTTTGGGTCCCAACGGCGCGGGCAAGACGACCTGTTTCTACATGATTCTCGGACTGATCCGGGCCGATGCGGGAAGCGTGCTGATCGACGGGACCGACCTGAGCCGGCGTCCCATGCATGAACGTGCCCGCGCCGGACTCGGCTACCTTCCCCAGGAAGCGAGCGTTTTCCGCAAGCTCAGCGTCGAGAACAACCTGCACGCCGTCGCCGAACTGCGCCGCGACCTCGACCGCAACGCGCGCCACGAACTGGTCGCGACGTTGCTCCGCGACTTTCGCCTTGAGGGCATCCGCGACAGTGTTGGCGAACGCCTGTCGGGTGGTGAGCGACGCCGAGTCGAGATTGCACGGGCACTCACCGGCGAACCCGGGTTCATGCTCCTCGACGAACCCTTCGCCGGCGTCGATCCGATCTCCGTGAACGATCTCAAGGACGAAATCAGGAGCCTCGCCGTTCGTGGGATCGGCGTGCTGATTACCGATCACAACGTCCGCGAGACCCTCGACATCTGCGACCGCGCCTACATCGTCAACGAGGGTCACTTGATTGCCGAGGGTAGTCCTGAGGCCATACTATCCGACGAAACGGTGAGAAGGGTCTATCTCGGCGAGATGTTCGAACTGTGATGAAACAATCGCTGTCGCTGCGGATGGGCCAGCAACTGGCCATGACGCCGCAGCTGCAGCAGGCAATCCGCCTCATGCAGCTCTCGGCGTTGGAACTCAGGGCCGAGGTCCAGCAGGCCATCGAGTCCAATCCCATGCTGGATCTGGCAGAGGAGGACGAGGACGACGTCGTCGCCACCGACGACGAACCTCCACAAGCCTCCGACGACCCCGGGAACATCGAGGCGGGCGGCGAATCCTTCGAGGACGACGACCATCCGGCCTCCACCGAACTCGATGCGGCAACGGACGAACCCGGCGAGGGCCCCGAGTCCATCGAAGAGATTCCCGACGATCTGCCCGTCGACGTCTCCTGGGACGACGTCTACCAACCCACCACCACCGCCCAAATCTCAGCCCCGGAGGGCGACGGCGGATTCGAAGAGCGCAACGGCGCTGCCGACACGCTCCACGACCACCTGCTGTGGCAACTGGAACTAACCCGCCTGTCCGACCGCGACCGCCTTGCCGCCATGACCATCATCGGCAACATCGACGACGACGGCATGCTCTTGGCCACCCTCGAGGAACTCGTCCACGACATGAACCCCGCCCTCGGCTATGCGGCCGACGAGATGGAGGCCGTGGTCAAGCTCGTACAGTCATTCGAACCTTCCGGCGTGGGCGCACGAGATCTGGCCGAATGCCTACGCCTGCAGCTCGAGCAGCTTCCGGAGGACACCGCGTGGCGAAGCGAGGCGATCGGTGTGCTACGCGACCACTTTCCCCTGCTCGCCCGTCGGGACTTCGTCGCACTGGCCAGGCGGGTAAGACTCAGCGAGGAGGAACTGGTCGAGGTGATGACGCTGATCCGGTCGCTTAATCCACGTCCAGGCGCCGGCATCGGCAACCGTGGCATCGAGTACGTTGAACCCGACGTTCTGGTCACCAAGCGCAACGGACGCTGGACGGTGGAGTTGAACCAGGATGCCGCACCCCGGGTGCGCATCAACGAAGACTATGCCGGCCTGATCCGGCGCGCCGACCCGAGTCCTGAAAACCAGTACCTGAAGAACAACCTGCAGGACGCCAAGTGGTTCCTGAAGAACCTCGACTACCGCAATGAAACGCTTCTCAAGGTCGCCGCGAAGATCGTCGAACGCCAGGTTGGCTTTCTCGAGCACGGCGAGGAGGCCATGCAGCCGCTCGTCCTCGCCGACATCGCAACCGCCGTCGACCGGCACGAATCCACGATCTCCCGGGTCACGACCCGCAAGTACATGGCGACACCGAGGGGCGTGTTCGAGTTGAAGTACTTCTTCTCCAGCCACGTGGGCACTGTCACCGGGGGCGAAGTGTCCAGCACCGCGATCCGCGCGCTGATCCGCAAACTCACCGCCGAGGAGAACCCGCGCAAGCCACTATCGGATAGCCGAATCGCCGACCTGCTGAAGGAGCGCAGCATCAAGGTGGCCCGGCGAACGGTGGCCAAGTACCGCGAATCGCTGGCGATCCCTCCGTCCAACGAGCGACGACGACTGGTCTGAAACGCGGCCGCCGCGTCCACCGTCGCCGTGGACGACGCGGACACCCCCCGTCCGACAATCACCATTTCAAACTGGCGAACAAGCGCGGAAGCCGGGGCCCGTAGCGCCCCAAAGCCGTCCCCGGCGCTTCGCTTCGCTGTGCCCCGGGGTTCGCCTCCGGCCCAGCGCCCGAGGGGTGCGCCCTCGCCCGTACTGGCGAACCGGCAACGTGCGTTGCACGAAGGCGGGCGACCACAAGGGTCGCCCCTACGCGAGGGCCTGGTAGACCAGTCGCTGGAAGGCTTCCTGGTAGTCGTTGTTCGGCATCATGCCGGCTTGCATTACCTGCGTTAGACAGACGCCCAGGAGTTCCTCGCTCGGGTCGGCCCAGTAGGACGTACCGGCCGCGCCGTCCCAACCGTAGCTTCCCGCGGATCGGATCAGCGGCGCGGGGCGGTCGCGGCCGTGGTACGTCGCGACGCCCAGGCCCCAGTGGAAACCGGGACCAGTGATGGGGATCGCCATGTTCCCGGTGTGGTTGCCGACCATGAGATCCACCGTCCTGCGCCCGAGGACACGGACACCGTCCAGTTCGCCTCCGTTCAACAGCATCTGTCCGAAACGGGCGTAGTCGCCCACGGTGGTGACGATGCCGCCGGTGGAACCACCGACGCAGAACTCCCCCGAGCCCGTCACCTTCTCGGAGGTCTCGCCGCGGTCGAACACCACGAGCTTGACGACGCCGCCCGACCGCCGCGGGATGTAGCAATCACCGAAGCGCTCGACCAGGCCCTCCTTCACATAGAACCCGGTGCTGTCCATTCCCAATGGGTCGAAGATGTTCTGCTGGAAAAACTCGTCCACGGGCTGACCGCTTGCCGTCGCGATGACCTCCGTGAGCACCGGATAGCCGACGTGGTACTCGAAGGCCTCCCCGGGATGCGCCATGAGCGGTAGTTCGGCGAGCGCGCGAACGCGTTCCCGGGAAGGCTTCGGGGCGTCGTCGTCGCGGCGCATCCAGCCGAGCGTCTTCAAGGCGTCGACGCCGTCGTACAGGCGCGCGAACACGTCCGCGTACTGCTCGCGGTAGTAAGACGGCATCGTGCCGGGATTGAGAATGCCGGTGGTGTTGGTCAGGCAGTCGCGTACCGTGATGCCCCGCCGGGCGCGTTCGGTCATGCCGGGCGCGTTCGAAATCTGCACGCGGCTGTCGCCAAACTCGGGGAGAAACCGCGACACCGGGTCGTCCGGAGACAGCAGGCCGCGCTCGTAGAGAATGCAGGTCGCGAGCCCCGCCAGCGGCTTGGTGTTCGAGAACATGCGAAAGAGACTCTCGGGCGTCGCGGGCTTGCCCGTCGCCAGGCTCAATGTCCCCCGCGCATCGAGGTGGACGATCCGGCCGCGCCGCGCGATGAGCGTCACCAGGTTCGGCACGCGCTGGTCGTCAACGTACGCCTGCATCGCCGGCCCGATCCGACCCAAGCGTTCCGGATCGAAGCCAACCTCGGCCGCATCGCCAAGCGGCAGTGCGGGATGTGACACTCGTGTCACGTCAACACGCTAGTAACCGCCGCGACCCGACTCGTCCTGCACGAGGGCGGCCAGTTCGCGGTCGGTGGCCAGCGCGCCGTGCAGCGGTGGGCCGGGAAGCCGGCGGACCAGTAGCGCTTCGAGTTCACGGCGCTCGCGCGACGTGATCTGGCCATAGACCTCGCTCGCGGCGAACTGCTTGTAGGCCGCGCCCATGTCCACCTTGGGCATGACGTACATCGGCACCATGGCTTGAAGCATGGCCGCACGCCGGTTGTCCGTGCGGTTTATTCCAGCGCGGTGCCAAGTGCGGGCATCGTAGAGGATGATGCTGCCTCCCGGCGCCTCGACGATGTCGGCATCCGGACCGTTGTAGGGCAACCCGTGTTGGGCGCGGTAGTCGGCCTTGGCGTGGAGCGCCGCGGTACCCCACTCGTCCGGAGGGCCCTGGTTCGTGGCGTGCGAGCCCAGCTTGAACGCCGTGGCGCCGCCCACCTTGGTGAAGTCCGATACGCAGACATTGCGCTGCACGCCGAGCCGGGTTGAGCCGGGTTGAGCGGGAACCTGCCCTGGTGCAGGTACGCCCCAGTGGTACGGGTAGTCCGAATGCCAGCCCTGTACCCGGCGTTTGCCATCGTCCTTGGCAAGTATCGCCATGCCGGGGGCATGTGCCATGCAGATGTCGGCCGTGCCCATGTATTCCCGGATCACCCACAGCGACACGGGTTCGGCAGCCGCCTGGGCCACCGCGATGTCCTGGCAGATCGCTCCGCGGGTCGTGTCCCGTGGCCGATCGGTGTACTCGTCGGTGCAGGCCACCCGGCGCAGGCCGTCGACGACCTCGGGAGCGAGAATGCAGGTCAGGCACACCCAACCGTCGTCCTCCAGCAACTGCAGGTACTCGGACGGCAGCTTCTCAGGGCCGTGCGAGAGCGCAAAGCTTCGGCCCATCGCAGTCACCGATCCGTTCGACACTCCCAGCGTGCGCCCCGTCACTACGTGGGTGACCGAGCCACGCTGACTGTCCCACACCACCCGATCGTCGGCGACCTCGAACGAGCCCAGTTCTCCGTCCAGGCCGATGCCCAGGAGAGCGCCTTGCGCGTCGATTAGCAGCGTGTGGAATTGGGTGGGACGGTCGAACCCGACCACCCGCTCGGCAAACTGCTCTCCCATACGACAAATACTCCGTGCGTTGCCTGGCGGTCAGCGGCGCCTCGCCGGGGGGGGGGGGGGGGGGGGGGGGGGGGGGGGGGGGGGGGGGGGGGGGGG
>VXPO01000159.1:4276-23771 GCA_009839505.1 Gammaproteobacteria bacterium | reverse complement strand
CCCCGCCCCCCAGCCGCCCCCCCCCCCCAGGGGGGGGGAGATTAGGCATGGCCATGGCAGTGTTGGATGGATGGACGTTGGGATACCGAACGGAGCGGCAGCGTACCAGCAGATTAACGGCGAGCGCAATCAAGTGACGGATCCCTACCGAGGATCAGGCATATGCTCAATCTGATCCCTTAGTCGCTATAAGCACTTCTCAATGTAGCCCGCCGTATGAGAGCGTAGCTTCTCGTGATTCAGCCAGCGCACAGTGAAACCGTGCTTCTCGTAAAAGTACTGGAGCTTGTCAAAATGGTCTGCATCCACAAAGCTTAATTCACCGACGATGCACTTTATTCCGTTAGTCCTGCACCATGCCACAGCGCGATTCAACAATAGGCTTCCTATTCCAAGGTTCTCTTCGCGACGGTCAACTACGATATCACTTATTTTTGCCAGAACTAGCGGATATGATGTCCGCATATCACGAAACACTGCAATCATAAACTTGCCGGGAATCCCATGACACTTCGCGTGTATGGCAATCCAAGTATTGTCGCCGTACTCGACTGCGTGCCAGCTCCGGTTGCGAGAGTCACATCCCAGGAAGGATACAGGCACTCGATTCTCCTTAGCCCACTGTTCCTCATACAATAGCATGCAGACAGTCACGGGCAGAGACTGACTGGGGCATCTGACACCAGCCCCTTGACGCCCACTGGCGGTGGACAGACCATCAACTCAATCCACCCGTACCCGCATCCGTCGGCGCATGGATCGCCTCTGGGATCTGGTCGAGAAGACGGATCTCACCACCCAAGAGATCCTCCCGCGTATCCGCCATCGCTTGGAAAACCAGGAGCGACTGGAGCAGGCGGCCGACGGGGCGCGCTCCATCCTCGCCCTGCGCAGGGCCAGCGTGCAAGATGTCGAGCGCATCGCCGCCTACGCGCGGGAGATGAGCGATTTCCTGATGGAGAGCGAACTTACGGAGACGAAGTCCTTCATCCGCTCGTTCGTGAAGGAGATAACGGTCCGGCCCGGGAGGGCCGTAATCCACTACGCCATCCCCACGCCCCTAGACAGCGACATCGATGGAGCAGACATCGCCGAGGTCGCCCTCAGCCGCCGAGTTATGAAATCGGCAATGGGTGTTGGGCCTTGCGTTGAAGGCACTATGATCTGGCGGTGAGCCGCCTTGAGTAGACGCCGAAGAGCAGGAGGAGGGTAGATAGTAGGAGTATGAGCATCCCCACCATTAGCCCTGGCTGCGTGAAGAACACTATGCCGATCGTGGCGAACCGGAGCGCAATGCTGCCCCATGCGGTTATCCCAGCATTTCTCGCTGCGTAGAGTCCGAATGCCCATACGGCAACAAATACTCCCATCAGCGTTGCCATCTCAAACGCGAACTCCCCCGGGGTTCGGTTAGCGAGGCCGCCGACCAGCGAGCCGATGAAGAAGGCGACGGCTATAGTCGTGAACGCCAATGCCTCTATCGTCAGAACAATCTTCATCAACCTCACCGTCCGCGTCCTCCCACTACCCTATCGCAAGATTCCTATAGCGTCTTCCAGTGTGCTCGTTGGCGTGGCGGCTGCTGGCGTAGAGGAATCTCACCGCCGCCGCACCCGCGCGTACGCCACCATTCCTCCGGTGGCAAGCACCGTTGACGCGACGGCTAGGATTACGAGCCACAACGCTGCCACGCTTCGTATCTCTTGCGTCTTAGGAACCTGTCCGCCCGTATCAGTTGCGGGAGTTCGGCTCATTCCCAACGCGTCCTGGTCGGCCTCCGCCTGCTGCAGGAGGGCGGTCCTGCTGCACAGGGAAACTGTATAGCCGTCCACGGCATGCTTATTGAGAAGCTCGAAGACAGAGTCCTCTCCTCCGAGGGCTGTGTGCTGGGCGTAAACGATGTACTCCTTTCCCTCGACGAACGTGAAACCGCAACTCATGCCGGACCGGGGTGTCGCAACGTACATCGTCTCGTAAGCAGGCCCTTTCCAAACAGCACTGACCTTGAAGCCAACGGTCGTGGGGTCTGCGGTAGACCAGACCCCACCTTGGCTGGGGTCAGAGAACTCCCGGACTGAGACGACCCTCCCTGCAAAGACTGCCGCAGCCCGCTCCAACGCTTCTGAAGGAGGATGGGGATCAACACACGAGCACGCGTGTACATGGCCAGCGCTTCTGAGGAGCCAGAGGGTGCTCAGCATGAGCGCGAACCCTACCGCCCCTGCGGAAGTCATCGCCAGCCGCATCGTCTGATGTCGCGCAACGTTACCCACATGCCCTCAGCGTTACAGTGGTCTGTCCAGGCCACCCGTCTCAGGGTGCTCGGTCAGGAGCACCTGCCCGCTTCTCCAAGCGCGACGCGCTCGATGTAACCGACGTATTCCTGCAGCAGGGTCGCGCGCTTGCCTGTCGCGCGCCTCGCGCGGGCTTCGCCCGATGGGTAGTGTGCTGAATGTGGGCATGGGTGTCACTTCCATCGCGAGCGGCTACTATGGGCAACCGCCACCCGAGAGACCGTGGTACGATTTGCCTCCAATGGAGGTGCGGCCTATGGCTGAGCAGGTCTTTGTGAAGAGGGGGGACACGCTGGAACCAGTGGGTGAACAGCCATTCGAACTCGAGGATGACCTGCAGGAGCTTCTCGCGAAGCACCCGCGATTACTGGGCAACGCTCGGAGTTGGCTCCTCGTTACGCGCGAAAAGGGAGTGGCAGATGCGCCTGACGGAGCAGACCGCTGGTCATTGGACCACCTCTTCGTCGATCAGGATGCCGTACCAACGCTCGTCGAAGTCAAGCGAGGCCGCAACTCACAGATCCGGCGAGAGGTCGTCGGACAGATGCTGGACTACGCTGCGAACGGCTCACAGTTCTGGACACAGGATGAGATCAGGGAGGCGTTCGAGCGTGAGCACGAAAGTTCCAGCGAACTGGCCGATGCCGTGCTGCAAGACTTCCTGGGAGAGGAGTATTCGACCGACGACGAATTCTGGACAAGGGTTGCCACTAACCTTGCCGCCAGGCGGATGCGCCTCGTATTCGTAGCCGACGCGATACCTCCTGAACTCATTCGGATAGTGGAGTTCCTGAACGCGCAGCTGCGCGACATCGAGGTTTTGGCCGTCGAGATCAAGCAGTTCAAGGGGAACAATCAGACCGAGACTCTGGTTTCTCGTGTCATTGGACATACTGCTGCCCCGCCGGATAAGAATACTCCCGCACGAACGCGGACAAGGGTGACAATGGAAGAGTTTCTTGCGCGGCTGCCCGATGACCGCATCCGAGAAGTCGCGCAGCGTCTGATGACCGTTGCTCGTGAGAGTGGAGCGAAGGTTGTTCGTGGTAGCCAAGGACTTTCGATACGGGCAGACGTGCCGAAAGAGATATCGAATCCTCCGGTAACGGTTGCATGGTTCTTCCCGGAGCCGGGTAGGGTCTACTGGGCAGGGCTCCGGGACTTCTCATTCGGCGCTGCATACCCCGACTATCACAACGAACGGCTGAACGCCATCATGCGCAGGTGGGCTGACTATTTCCCTTTCGGTGAGGGGATCGCGTTCGACGGCGAGAACGGCGGGGGGAGGACGCTCACTCATAACGAGATAGTAGAGCATCAGGACGCCCTCGCCAGCGGCCTTGTCGGCGTAATCGCCGAGTTGCGGAGATTGCGGGAGTGAGAAAACTGTCTCGCCGTTAAGGAGAGAAGCAGCCCCTGCGCTCGCGGCGGCTTTCTTCACGTGTGCCCCGTGGCGTTGGACTAGAAGTCCTTGTGGTCGCCGTGCGGCATGGCGGGGCCTGTCGTGAACGGACTCGACGGCCATCGGGTCCGCGCCTGCGGCGATGTTGGGAAGTCCTAGCCAATCAATGGTCTGCGCGAGGACGGTGGTCGTGGGCGTGCTCCCACCGGCGACATCGTTGGTCTTGGTCGCGGCTTTCTTTTCAGGAGTTGCGCGCCCATGCTCTCGTCAGCGATGTCGATGAGCCGTGAGGCAGCCTCTTTGATGATGGCGAGTACCTGCTTCAACATCGCGGCGGGGCTCCTATGACCCTGACGATGACGCTGTAGGCCGGAGCGTCGCCCTGCTGCACGGCGTACCGCACCACCCGAATCTGGAGGGGATCGTGGTAGAGCGAAGCACCGGGAACGTCAGCATCTACAGGGGGGAGTTGTAGCGCATCCACTACCCCGCCCAGTGCTCCTGCTACCTCCGCCATGGTGAGCCCGGGAGCGGGTTGCACCACCGTCAACGCGAGGGCAATCCACCCCTCTTCGTTCGGGTCCCAGTCCGGCTGTGAGGCCAGCGCCTGTGCTGCGGCCTCACGCAGCCGGACGACCTGAGGGTACTGGGGACGGTGCGGGTTGTAGAACTGGGGGCCGGTGTCTCTGAGCGGTGGTTGCCCGTCCACGGTCAACAGAATCTCCCTCGTCATCGCAATTCCTTCCTACCTGCGGTTGCGTTTCAGGATGCGGTACGCTGCCACCAGTAGCCCGACGCTGATGACGGCCAGTACCGCTGAGGGCACGAGGCCCGATTCCACGACATTCAACTCCACCTACCGCCCCGAACCGATGCGTTGCAGTTCAGCCAGGATGCGTTCATTGAGCAGGCGAATCGCTTCCAACTCCGCCAGGATGGCCTTCATCGCTTGCAGTTCGGCGAGGATGGCCTGCATCTCGGCAGTCCTCTCCATCACGCATCCATCCATGCGGTGATGACCTGTAGGATGAGCAGCGCGATGACGATGCTGGCGATGCCGACCACCCCGATGAAGTCGAGCAGCCGTTCCCTCACGAGTCTTCTCCTGCAAGCGAAGTTGGATGGCAGTGGAGTGGGTGCTTTGGTCGTGAGAAACCGCTGTGCCCGCCGTGTCCCCTCGGCATTGCGCGTCCACTGCCGAGCGCAACGGCTTACTCCATAGCAGTCCGCACCATTGAGGTCAACCTCTGGTGCCCGGTAGGTGGTGGCTCAATTTGACATCGGGAGATGCTGGAGAGGAGCAGGCAGGGTACCTGCACTACTATTGCTGGAGAACTTCCGCCCCTCCCCAGCGCGGGGGATTCTACCTCAAAATCGGAAAGAGCAGATATACGCACGGAGAGCACCAAGAAACCGCCACACCAGAGCCCAAACCCCACGAGTATCGCGACGAGCGCATCTAGCCCAGCCACACCGAATACAAGGCCGATGGACAATAGAACGAGAGTAATCGACACCACCGGCGTGAGCAGGACAGCGGCAATGGAGTAGTCGATGAACGCGCGGCGGTTGACCCGGCCTCCCGGGCTCGCTGTCCCGGCAGTACGGGGAGCCCCCTCATGATAGCCGATGCTCGCCACACCACGCATCGCTGTTCACGGAGGGCCAGCCCGCTGCTGGAAGAGGTCCGCCTCCATCATACAAGTGAGGTGGGTAGCGACGGCACTCTCCGCCTCCTGACTGTCCCCATGGGCGAAGGAAGCCGCTGTCCGGCCTCGGCGGTGGGTGTGGAAGGAAATACCTGCAACTGGTGCATGTCTCATTGTCCATGCGCTGAGTATCGTGTTGGTAGGTTACACAGTGCAAGGGCCGCAACAGGAGTAAGGGGTCACCATAGACACGTTACACAACCTTCCCCATTCGAACCTGGACGATCAGTGCTCGAGCGCTCAGGAGTGAGAAGAGCGAGAAGTGACGTGTGCAGCCGTTGACGGTGGCCGAGCGGGTGCCCCACAGTAGGAGCGAGTGGCAAACACGCCACGCCTCCCCAGAATACAAGCAGGAGGCACACACGCCGATAGAACGCACGACGAGGAAAGTCCATGAACGAGGAGAGCACCTACACACCTGCAGCCGTCTACGCGCGCATCCCCAGCGGCAGGTAGGACGTCGACCTCTCCATACGCAGCACAAACTCTGCGCACTCCACGAGTACGCAGAACGCAACGTTTCATCATTGTCCGTCGATACGTCGATGAGGCCGAGAGCATTCGCGACGCGAACGATGAAGTGCGAAGGGGACTGCCCTTTGAACCCGGCTACGGGACCAATGGGACGCGGCGTCAGCGCCGTTGGAGAAGAGGGATGAGAGAGGTCAGCCTTAATGACGTGCGGGGCTACATGGGCGTGGACGAGGAGACCGCGGCCCGCATCCGCGAGCGCAGCCGCTCCTGGTGCAACTGCGCTCGCGTGACCGGTCCCGGCTTCCACACTGCAATCGAATGCACGCCTGAACTCCATGCGTTGGACATGGCGGTGCGCGCCGTCCACGCGGAGCACCGCATGCGCGGCCGCCTTCCCTCGCCGGAGCGCATCTGCGAGCTTTGGGCCGAGGCGGAGCGGAGGGCGTACGCGCGAGTCAGTCTTCTCACCAGACCGACGGAGATGGTGAGCCGTGCCTGACGGGTCGGTCCTGGCAATCGCGGCGATCGTCGGCCTGAAGTACCTGCTGCCGCTGGCCATCATCCCGTTCCCGTTCCTTGCGGGGTGGGCGAACTTCGTGCTCGATACCGTGGACGGGGACCTGCTGGTCCCGCTGGGGCTGTCGGACGGGGTCTACCAACGCATCGACAAGTCGGCGGACTACGTGACGTACGCGTGCATGGTGGCTGCGGCGTGGCGTTGGCCGTTGCGGTGTGCCGTGATCGGGCTGTTCGCGCTGCGGACGGTAGGGCAGGCGCTGTTCTTCATTACGGGGAACGAGGTGGTGTTCTTCCTGTTCCCGAACTTCCTCGAACCGCTGTTCCTGGTGTACGCGACGGTCCTCGTGTGGAAGCGGTCGGATGCGCCGGCGTTCTACGCGCGTCATGTGGTGGCGATCTGGGCGCTGGTGATCGTCTACAAGCTGCAGGACGAGTACGTCACCCACGTTGTGAACGTTGACCGTTCGGATCTGCTGGGGCGCCTGTTCGGCGGCTGAGCACCTGCGCCGTGCCTGTCAAATGACCGCCTGGCAAGCATCGATCCTCGTCATGGCAACGCTGGTGGCCACGTTTTTGGTGCCGATCGGGTACGCGCTCGCCACCGTTACCCTGCTGGCCGTCGCAGCGTATGGCCTCTACGCCGCCGCCATACGCCTCAACGCACGGTTCGATGCTGGCATCCCCAAACGAACCATCGCCACGTTTGCGCTAGGAACCTTCCTGTTTGCGGTCGCGGGACTCCTGGAGTTCATCCGACGAGTCGCCTTATCACCCTTGCGGCCGAGTTCCAGCGGCTCCCTATGAAACGGAGCTTCGTACTGGCAACGATTGCCTTGAGCATCCTTGCAGTCGGTGCAGCGGCCGCAGTCGCAGCGCTCAACTCCTCCAGACCCGCCTAGGGGACGCTGGAGGCGCTGAAGAAGGACATCAGCCCGGAGAAGCCACTCGTGACCGTGTCCGAAACGTTCCAGAGGGGCGGTCACGAGACGGCCTACGGCAGTCCCGGCCCCGGCGACATCGGCGAGCACGTCGTCTACCCGGAGTGGGTGACGTCCAGGACCGTCACCACGCCCGACGGTGACGGACTCGTGGTACGCATGACCGTGGAGACGTGGAGCGCCGACGGGACGCCTCCGGTCGTGCGGTCGCTCTTCGACGACTCCGTCGTCACCGGCCTTCCGGACCCAAACCCGAGCGTGCCGGTTGAAGAACCGTGGGACCTCATCGGATGGATGGACACTCAACTCGATGCCCCCGCCCATGCCGAAGAGAGAGAGGGTACACCTACGCTGGTGAGTCCACATTGCACGGTCGCCCGAGTGTCCGCTATGAGTATCGTTCACGGGTATCTCCCCGGGTGATCGAGTTCGTCGAGGCCAATCCGCTTCTCAGCCGGGAAAGCCACTATTCGATACCGGACGATGGCGAACTTGTCCTCGACTACCAGGACACCGTCATGTCCGTGAGCGCCGGAGAATAGCCCCCGACTGCACAGCGCGGTGCGCTGTCCACCAATCGCGCCGGACGGGTATCTCGGTGACAGATGTGGGGGAGGTCAGCAAAGTTACGCCGATACCAAGGCTCGTTGCTCCGGGACGGCCTGACCACGCGACGACGACCCGGCGGCGGCACGATATACTTCACCCCAGTATGATGTTGCGGATCCCCGAATACTCCGGCAGCGATAATGCCATGCGATCCACCCTCACACTCACAGTAGCACTGTGCATAGCCCTCGCAGCGATCAACTGCGGGGGAGAGCTGCCCGCCCCAGCCGCTACTCCTACGCCCATCCTCCCAACAACGTCGACTCCCACGTCCACGCTGGCTCCCACGCCGACGCCCACATGGATACCGGCTCCGACCCCAACGGCGACGCCGGTCGCAAGCAACCCCCTGTCGTACATGGCCTCGGCGTGCGCCGCACTCCGAGAGTTGCCGGATGTCTGGGACGAGGACACACTTGAGCAGATCCAGGCCATCCTGGCGGCGATGATGACCCCGCCCGAAGAGGCGCAGGAGTACCACACGACGCTAGTCGAGTTCTTCGCGTTCTATGCGCGGACAGGCGACAGCTCCAATCTCAACGTGGAGGCGGAGATGCTCAACAGGATGGAGGCGCACATCATCGCGGCGCAGCAACTGCCCCTTCCATTGAGAACCGTGATCGAACAGGACTGTCCTCCGGACTACGCTGCGACCGTGGAGGAGTGGGTATTGGAAGACCAACAGCCTCTGGGACCCGGACAGGCCGACCGGCTCACACGGCAGGAGTACCTCAACAACTGCGCCGACTTCATGGGATCCAACCTCGAGTTCGACGAGGAACCCTCTTGGGACGTGCTCGAAGCCATCGTGAGCAACCTCGTGGAGGAGGCGAGCCTCGTGGCCCCGCCGGCGGAACTCGTCGAGTACCACCAGCTGGTCGTCGCATGGCTGGCGCTCACACTCGAGAGCACCCTGGCTGCACGGCAGCAGGAGCTGACCCCCGACGACCCCGACGCCCGTGGACATGCTGCTGCGGTCTACCTGGCATTCAAGGACCTGGGGCTGGCGCTCTCGCCGACGCTGCGCCTCATGGACCCGTCGCTCAAGGAGGCGCTGGCTGAGCGCGGCTGCCTCATAGAGGAGTGAGTCCCCTTGTCACTCCCGCTCCGGCGTGGCACTACTCTGGTCACAGGCAGACCCCCAATGTCCTCCGCTGCACGGGCGTTCGCGAGCTGCTTCAAAGCCGACGACGCCCGATGTGTGCCGAACATGGGCCAAGCGGTACGGTAGTGCGAACCTTTGATCTGGAAGTGACACTCTAATCCCGGCTCAGTATCAAGCTCAGTATCGGAGGAAACCGAAAACTGCTTACTGCGTGGCCCCTGCGCAGGTGCAGAATCCTATAAGCGGCCTTCCCCACGCCCCGCAGCGAGAGCGTTGAAGTGGGAGGCGTGGAGCGCGTGGAGTCGGAGTTGGGATGTACGGGAACAAGCAGCTATGGCGGACCCAAGAGGGACGAACCGCGACCCCGTTGCGGGATACGGCAGGAGGGATCAAGCGCTGCTCTCCCAACGCCGCATCGAAGGCGGGACACCGGGCGGGCATGCTGACAAGCCTGACCTCACCCCAAATCGCCCGAGTGCGATTAGCAGCTCCGGCGACTGCCTAGCGTGCGCGGCGTGGACCGCTGCTGACGCCGAGGCTTCTTTCCCACGTGCCGGTTACTGCAGCACGGGACGCAGGCTAGCTTCGCCGTCGGGTGGGTCCGTGGTTCGCAAGCGCTCAGACGCCCGGTCTCCCGCCTGAGGTGGTGCTGGGATGCCGGCCCCATGGCTGCTGAGAACCGACACCCCAACACCGCTCACAGGATACCGACACCGTCCCCGCCGCGCATCTCGCGGTGAGCCAGGAGACGTGCCAGGTTGTGCGGCGCGACGGGAGCCTCAGCCTCCCTCAGGTGACCCCGGCGCATCTGACGACGGCGTTGACGCGGCACTCAACGCCGTCGTCGCTTGTCCGGCGCGGTGTGTGCTTCGGCCACCTCGCCCCGCCCTGCCATCCCCACCGCTGACCACCAGCCGGTTCCCCAACGAAGGGTTCCGGCTGGTTCCCCATGTCTCCCGCCACGGCCGCTGCGCGTTCCACCCCGCGCAGGCCGGGCACACCCCCACGCTCTGTCTCCCCTAGGCATCCACACCGGGGGCGACGTGAGTCCGCCTGCCAACCCGTCACCCAGCACGCCCGACGCCGTGGGTGCCGACGTCGGGCGACAACGCAAGGATTCCCGCCGAGGTCATCGTGGGGACCAAGCAAGGACACATCAGGGATAGCGAGAGGCCGGGGAGATGTGGACTCCCCGGCCTCTCTGTTCCTGCGCGACAGAGGCGGCAAACGGCCCGGCGCAACAGGAGGTACGACCCATGCTAGCACGACACGACGACCGGCACATCGTCCCCGTCTGGGGACGGCTGCGCGTGCTGAACGAGGACGCCCACCGGCGCTACCTCGCTCGCAAGTTGCGCGCCCGGAAACCCCGGCGGAGCCGGGGCCGATCCCGCCCGCTGGCGGCTGAACGTCGCCGTCTTCTTCGCGCTCTACGGCGCCCACAGCCTCAGCCAGGTCGACGTCGCGGACGCTACCGCGAGCAGCCGCAGCATGCTCTCCAAGCTCATCTGCGGGCATCGCAGGGCGGGCGACCGCTTCGCACGCAAGCTCTGCGATTTCTTCGGAGCATCGCTGCTCGACCTCTTCGAGGAGGTGCCGGCATGAGACAAAGTCCACACGTTCCATTCAGGCCGGAGAATCATCAGATGCTACGCCACCCGACGCGGCTGGTGGTCGAGCTGGGCTGGCACCCGACCCGGCGCGCCTGGGTCTGGAACTACGCCAGCCGCGCGTCGACGGACGAGCGGTTCGTGTTCAGCGACAACCGGGTCGGCTACGGAGGCGGCATGATCGTCTACGCATCCCTCCGGCTCGTCGTCCGTCACGACGATGAGGTCGACGTAGAGCGCTGCCTCTGCGGCGCGCCCCACGGCCATCCGACCGTCCGGTGGGCCTGCACCGCGAGATCGAGCGTGACGGCGCGCATCCTCGCGCAGCGGAGGGCGTCGCGGGATCAACCGGCCGGCGTCGCCCTGGCACGCGTGGCGGGACCGTCAGGACGACGCTGAGTGCAGCCAGCCCCCGCAGGGAGATGCCGCACCGGCGAGCGTCCAGCTGCACCTGGCGCTCGGCGTTCGTTGAGCTGAGGCGGCCACCCAGACCATTCAGGGGGCTCCGTCTACGGAGCCCCCCTGGCTGCTAGAATCCTCCGCACGCCGGTTGATGAGACAAACACTACCGGGGGAGTACATGACCACCATGAATCCGGAAGTCATCGTAGACGGTGACGGGCACTCCCTATTCAATGACGAGGACAAGGAGGCCATCCTCCATAAGAACACCCGCCGCTTCTACCGCGGCGGCGAGGGGTAGGCGCAATGGGAGAGGCTCCGATGCAGGGGGATGCCCCGTGAAGTTCTTGCGCTCGCTTCCGCAGGTTTTCTGCGCGATGGGCATGGCGTTCGTCAGCGCCATAGGGCTACTCATGGCCTACCGGTTCTTTCCGATGTTCGGAATGCCGATGACCCTCGCGGTTCCCGGACTGACCTTCTCCATCGGCATCGTAGCGCCGCCACTGCTCATGATGAGGGCGAACTTCCTCCAACGGCAGCGTCCTGAGAACAAGGCCATCTGCAGATGGGGGTTCATCTTCGCAGGGGTAGCGTACGCGATCATCGCCGCCGGAGGACTCCTGCTCTTTGGGACGGTAGTGGAACAGTGTAGCGGAGAGCACGGGTGCGATATGGGCGGCGGGATATTCGGATTCTTCGGCATCGCCTTTGCCATAGTCGCCTCGATAACGGCGGCGTCCTACTGGACGCTTGCGGGCCGGGCGGGACGCTGGATCGCTGATGAAGCGCGGTCGGCGCCTCAGCCGAGCAGGGGAGAACTGTATGCATTCTCCGTAGCGTACATCGTCGTGCTGCTGGGGTTCACAGGCTCGGCATCAGGGGTCACCTTCCTAGTTCTCGCCTCCCAACTCGCTGTATCGCTGTCCCTCCTCGATGCGCTGGGCCTCGTGAGCGCTGTGCTTTGCTGGGGCTCTGCCGTACTGCTGCTGTTGTTCAAAGAGAAGCGGGCCGTGCGAATAGCCGCGGGAGCCTTGCTTGCCGCAATGGTCGCCGTGCTGGTGGGCGCAGGGGGACTCGCAGGACCAGCGTGGTTCTTCCTCTTTGTGCCGGTGGCTGGGGTCTACGCACTGCCCCCTGTACCTGCTGCTCAGTGGAAGACTCGCGGCGCCGGGTAGTGGCTCAGTTTGAAATCGGAAGGGGGCTGGAGAGGGCAGGGAACCCGCTGTCAGATCAGCGCCCCGCTACACACCCGAGCAACTGGAGTTGCTCAATCGCAGGCTCCACACCCTCGCGAGGCTCGCTGCGTGCCCCTACCTCCGGCAGGAGGCGTCACTGCCTACCGCGAGCCTCGAAAAGCAGTGCCTCGACAACGCGGCCGACAACCCAGTTGGGGACTGATCTCAGTCCCTGCGTGTCGAACACACAGGGGTGTCGACGAGAGGCGGAGAAATGTCGGCGCGGAAGCGCTCCGCTCCAGTGACTGGCATCGAGTAGAATGCATGGATGTTCAAGGGCGACGATCACTTGGTGTACTCGGCGACCGACCTCGTCGGGTTTCTCGAATGTGGGCATCTGGCGAACCTCGAACGGGCGGCCGTATGGGGCCACTTTGACAGGCCGATGCGCCCGGACCCGGTGCTGGACCGGATTGCGCTGCGGGGACAGCAGCACGAGGCGCGCTTCCTGTCGTCGCTGCAGTCCAAGGCGCTCTCAGTGGTGGATATCGGTCCGGACGAGGATGCGCCGTTCAGCGAGCGGGTGGCCCGGGGACGCGAAGCAACGTTCTCGGCTATGCGCGAGGGAGCGGACGTCATCTACCAGGCGGTGTTGTTCGATGGCCGACGTCTGGGGTACGCGGACTTTCTGGTCCGGGTCGAGCAGCCCAGCGACCTTGGCCCGTGGAGCTATGAGGTCTGGGACACGAAGCTCGCCCGGCATGCGAAGGCATCGGCCGTCCTGCAGATCTGCATGTACTCGGACATGGTGGGCGAACTCCAGGGCCGGTTGCCCGAGCAGATGCACCTCGCGCTCGGGGGCGTGCAGGCTGAAACCGTCTCATTCCGCGTTGCTGACTACGCAGCCTACTACCGGATGGTGGCGCGCGAGTTCGAGGCGGCGCTGCATCAGACCCAGGTCTTTCCGGTGACGACGGTCCCCGAGCCCGTCGAGCACTGCGACATGTGCCGGTGGAACATGCGTTGTAACGCCGAGTGGCGCGCGAGCGACGACCTCTCCCTCGTCGCCGGTCTGTCGTCGCGGCAGCGCCGCGCACTGCACGGAGTGGGGATCACAACGCGGACCGGGCTCGCGGAGCCCGCCGAGACGCTGCCGGAACGACTCGACGGCGCAGGGCGAGACGCCCTGAGTAGGGTCCAAGCCCAAGCGAACATCCAAGTGCGGGGCGAACGCCTCGGCGCCGTCATCGCGGAGCGTATCCCGCCCCCGCGCGACCGCGACGGGGCCCTCGTCTCGAACCAAGGTCTGCTGATGCTGCCGGAGCCCTCGCGAGGCGACCTGTTCTTCGACATCGAAGGTGACCCCTTCTTCAGCTCGGACGATGTCGACGGGATCGAATACCTCTTCGGTGTGATTGAACCGGGGCGGCGGGATGCTGCCGGTCAGCCGGAGTTTCGCGCGTTCTGGTCGATCGATGGGGGCACCGTTACGACGAATGGGGAGCGCAGGGCCTTCGAGGCATTCATCGACCTTGTCATGGACCGCCTTGAGTCTGACCCGAACCTCCACATCTACCACTATGCACCATATGAACCGACCGCGGTCAAGCGCCTTGCAGGCCGCTACGGCACACGCGAGGAAGAGGTCGACCGCTTGCTGCGCGGGGAGGTGTTCGTTGACCTCTTCCGGGCGGTCCGCCAGGGAATACGTGCGTCGGTGGAGAGCTACTCCATCAAGCGGCTGGAACCGCTCTACGACTTCAGGCGCGAGATCGGGCTCCGTGATGCCGGCACGAGCATCGTCGAGTTCGAGACATGGCTGGAGCTCGGCCAAGGGGCAGAGCGGGACGAGGTTCTTGCTGAGATAGAGGGCTACAATCGGGACGACTGCCTCTCGACCCTGCGCCTGCGCGAATGGCTTGAAGGACAACGCACGGCGCTGGCGGATGAACTCGGGGCCGACCTGCCCCGGCCGACCGTGCCGGAGCCGGAGGAGACGGAGGACAGCGATGCGCAGAAGGCGGTGAACGCGCTCGTTGACGCGTTGAGCGCCGGGCTGCCCGACACCGTCGACCAGACCCAGGAGGAGCACGGGCGCTGGCTGCTGGCCCAGCTGTTGAACTGGTACCGGCGGGAAGCGAAGTCCACATGGTGGCGGTACTTCTATCTCAAGAACGAGCTCACCGACGAGGAGCGCCGCGATGAACCCGACGCCCTCGGAGGGCTGACGTTCGAATGCTCCTGGCCGGACCCGGCGCCCCGTGCACGCTCGACCTTCTACCGGTTCCGCTTCCCGCCGCAGGACCACGGGATCAAAGTGGGCAGTTCGCCTCACGATCCTGCGACCGGGAGCACCGTGGGGACAGTCGCGCACCTGGACGATGAGGCTGGCGTGATCGACATCAGGCGCGGCAGCAGCCAGTCCGCGCCTGAGCCCACGTCGCTGATCCCGCACGACTACGTCAATCCACAGCCGAAGCCCGGGAGTCTGCAGCGCCTTGCCGAGTACGTACTCGATTGCGGCATCGAAGGGCCGGGGCCACACCGGGCGGCGCGCGACCTGGTTATGCGCGACCACCCACGATTTGGACAGAACGCGGGACAGCCGCTCCGGCTCGCGGGCGAGGAAGCGCCTGCGGCAGCGCGTCGGCTAGTCGCGTCACTCGATGAGAGCTACCTCGCCATCCAGGGGCCGCCGGGCTCGGGCAAGAGCACCGTGGGGGCGGAGATGATTGTCGACCTCGTGGAGAGGGGACAGCGGGTGGGCGTCACAGCCAACAGCCACCAGGTGATCGGAGAGCTGCTCTCAAAGGTAGCGAGGGTGGCGGATGAGCGTGGTGTGGCAGTGGGTATCGGGCAGCGCTCGGGGGATGACCCGACGTGCGACCATGCTGTGCACCTCAAGACGAATGATGCCGCCCAAGCCGCCCTTGGCGACGGCTTCGTGAACGTCGTCGGGGGAACCGCCTGGCTCTGGGCGCGCGAGGACATGGCCGAGAGCGTCGATGTGCTCTTCATCGACGAAGCCGGGCAGATGTCGCTTGCGGATGCGATCGCCGCGTCGCCGTGTGCAGCGAGTCTCGTGCTGCTCGGGGACCCCCAGCAGCTCGACCAGCCGCTCCAGGGCATCCACCCCCCGGGAGCCGAACGCTCAGCCTTGGCGCACGTGCTGGATGGCGAACGTGTTGTGCCAGACCAACTCGGCCTCTTCCTCGACGGCAGCTGGAGACTCCATCCGAAGATCAGCGCCTACACGTCCGAGGTGTTCTACGAAGGGCGCCTGCACTCTCATCCCGGCCGCGAACAGCTCGCACTCGCCGGGGTATCGCCTTTGTCCGGGACCGGCATCCGGTTCCTACCTGTCGCCCACCACGGGCAATCGAACGAGTCGCCCGAGGAGGCTGCAGAGGTGGCCCGTCTTGTGCGAACCCTGTTGGACGCGGAACCGGCCTACACGGATGCGGAGGCCGTTTCACACCCGCTGAAGAGCGATGGAGTGCTCGTCATCACGCCCTATAACGCTCAGGTCAAGGCCCTGAGCGAGGTACTACCGGGCTTCCGCATCGGCACGGTTGACAAGTTTCAGGGCCAGGAGGCGCCCATCTCGATCTACTCGATGGCGACGAGCTCTCCTGACGAGGCGCCGCGCGGGATGGAGTTCCTATACAGCCTTAACAGGCTGAATGTCGCCACGAGCAGGGCGCAGTGCCTGACCCTCGTGGTGGCCAGCCCGGAACTGCTCAAGGCGCGCTGCCGGACGCCGCGTCAGATGCAACTGGCCAATGCCATCGCGCGGCTTGTGGAGATGGCCTCCGACCGAGGGCTGTGAGGACACCCCGGCAGTGTCATCCCTGTGCACCGATGCATGACCAACTCTTCTGGAGGTCTGCGTACCCCAGGATGACTAGGTTCGAATTGCGGATGCTTCCTGCCAGGCATCGGCCATTGCTGCCACCTTACGAGGGTCATGATATCTCATACCCACTCGAGACCAGCCCCAAGTTGACCCGTCGCTCCCGGGATCGATGGGGTTGGCAGGTAGAACACCCCTGTAGCAATGCATGGCGCCGAGAAGGTGAGCAACAGCATTAGGTGGGTGACGCCGTCGTACTTTCGACGGAGACAACCCATCGCACCTTGATGAAACAGCATGTCCTAGGTTGAAGGTGAGACAGTCAGGATGTAGCTGCCGGTGTAGCCCTGCCCCCTAACGACGGCGTGGTAGTCGCCCGCACTCGGTGCTTCCCAGACGATGCGCGACGCCCCCAGAGAGTCGTCGGAGGCCAAGAAGAAGCCGCCGGAATCCTGCAGTTCCAAGCTCGAGGTCTTCAGCGTACCGATGTCAACGTCGAGCTGGTAGGCCTGCCCTTCCTCGGCGGTAAAGTGGAAGACATCGGCATCGCCGACGTAGTCGATGGCCCCGGGAACGGGCGTCCCCACGACGATGGCGGTGGCGTCGGCGACGTAGCCGGCGTGGTCGTCACTGATGCCGGAAAGAGACACGGTCAGCGAATAGCTGCCGGTGTAGCGCGATGGATCAACAGCGATGTGGTAGTCGCCCGCGCTCGACGCTTCCCAGACGATGCGCGACGCTCCAGGGTCCTGGACGTTACTGTTGTCAGACAGGAAGCCGCCGTTCGAATCCAACAGCTTCAGCGGGTAGCCGAGAAGCGATCCGATCTCGATGTTGACTTGGTAGAGCTGCCCTTCCTGCGGGGTGAAGCGGAAGACGTCGACGTCGCCCAGATAGTCGATGGATCCGTGGAGGGTTCCCACTTGGATAGGGGCGGCGGCGTCTACTGTGTCCGCGTAGTCGTCGGCAGGGTTCGTAGTCGAGATGGCCAAGTTGTAGGTGCCGGTCGATTTCACCGGGTCGCCCTCCATCGTGATGTTGAATTCGCCTGTGCTCGGCGCCTTCCAGACGATGCGCCACAGAGAGGAACCTCCGGAGCCTCCGTAGTTGCCTTCGGAAGCCAGTACCAGTCCGCTGCGTTCCCGCAGGGTCACATACAAGCTGACGTCCGTGCCGAACTCCGCGTCGACCTGATAGACCCGACCTTCCTGTGCACTGAAGCGGAAAGCGTCGACGTCGCCATAGTAATCGATGGCTCCGGAGATAGTCGCCCCCACATCGATGACGGCTGCACTTTCGAGGACATCGGCGTAGTCGTCGATATCACCGGCGTGGTTGTCGACATAGTCGGCAGGAGAGTTAGTCAGCGTCGGTTGTCCGGCTCCAAGTTGAGGCGGAGTTGCTTGGCCGTGCCTATCGGACCCCCAGCAGACGGGTGCGCCATCCTGTCGAAGTGCGCACGTATGGATCCCGCCGCTGCTGATGGCAGCGAATCGAATACCACTTGGGGGCGATGCCTCCCCGAATCCGTCGTGGCCCCAACAGACGGCAGTGCCATCCTGGCGAAGGGCGCATGTGTGAATGTCGCCGCAGCTGATCGCCATGAATCGTTCACCATCTGGTGGTGAGGCCTGGCCGTATACGTCCCATCCCCAACAGATCGGAACACCGTCCGGCCTGAGAACGCAGGCGTGGCTCCCTCCAACGCTCACTGCGGTGAATGGCCCCATGCGTGACGGCGCTTCCTCGCCCCATAGGCTGCGTCCCCAACAGACGAGTGAGCCGTCGTGGTGCAGTCCGCAACTATGATCCCAACCGCTGCTGATGCTGGCCAGTCTCTCTCCGTTCGCCCATCTGCTGGGGGGGCTCGCAATTCTCACTCCAGTGGCTCCCGCCGGACGACTGTCACTACCGGCAATCGTGTCAACGGCGCGCCGATAACTGCCCTTATTCCAAGTAGACCGCTTCCGCACAGCCACCGCGACGATTCACCCGCGGAGATCGCGACGTCTCAACGCCTGAATCCGCTCTCCGCGGCAGGCGGTATTCGTAACGCCTGCAGCCGACCGCCACTCTTGGGCCGGCCACGTGGCGGATTCCGGTAGGGAGGCCCGACGCGTCAGGGCTGTACTTCCTAGCTGCGATGACCTAACATTGCCCGCAATGCCAGAACGTCTTCACCACGGGCATAAAGCCCGCGAAGGCTTGGACTCGCCGTGACTGGAGGGCACCTGCCCTCTTGTTCAGCCTCCGTAGGGCGATCTGGCAAGAACCTATACGCGCGGGGCAAGAGGGCACCTCTTTTGTGACTCACCGTCGAGAGATATCGATGCTACTCATCTGCGGCATATTCCGCGCCATCTATCGAGAAGTGGTGCTACGAGTGTCTCTCCGAAAGGGTCCACCTTACGACAGGCAATGCCTAGCTTGCGGAGCACAACCCGGTGAACATTGCAGGGATTCTAGTGGCAGAGTTATGAAGAGTCATTTTCACATGGAACGATACCCAGACCCTTTTATAAGCGCTGGCCAGCGTAATACTATGCGGCTAGTGCCGTGTCCCGATTGCGGAGCAGGGTCTGGACAGCCTTGCATCGGACCAGCCGGAACCGAGCAAGCTCTCTGGCACCCGGGACGGCATGCCATGTCCGAGTCTATGCCGATGGTAGGAATCAAGATTTTCTTCTGCCCAGTGTGCGATGAACCTCCTGGAGAACGGTGCACACCACTCCCGAGCGACGCCGTGTGGCAAGTGCCTGGCGTGCAGCTGACTCATGGAGAACGCACGTTGCTTGCAATAGAGCTGTGCAGGGAGGTTAAAGTCGACGATGACCTCAATGTAGTCGATGAGTACGATCCGGAGACGAGCGACCCCAAGAGGGTGATTGGTGTCAGAGAAAGAGCCCAGAAATACTCCTGTATTGTGTGTGAGGCAACTCCAGGTCAATATTGCATACCTGCTCCGCACGAAGATGACTTCATACCTGGTCCCATAGAAGGCTTGCAACAGCCTATTTATCTGCGGGTGATCCATGAACAACGACTTAACCTTGCCGTCGATGACATGGTTCCGGTAAGACGAAGGAAAGGGACGTAGCTATGGACTACGCAGCTTGGGCTTTTATACCTTTTCGCACGAGGAGATGACATTGTATCGAGCGATCCTCATAGCAGCAGCCGCAATCCTCACAGCCTGCACCGCCGCGCCGACCGCGACACCGACAGCCACACCTACGCCGACCGCGGCACCGACGGCGTCACCTACGCCGACCGCGATACCGACAGCGACGCCTACGCCGACCGCGACGCCTACGCCGACCGCGACGCCTACGCCGACCGCGACACCGACAGCGACGCCTACGCCGACCGCGACACCGACAGCGACGCCTACGCCGACCGCGACAC
>VXPO01000159.1:2997-4266 GCA_009839505.1 Gammaproteobacteria bacterium | reverse complement strand
GCGACGCCTACGCCGACCGCGACACCGACAGCGACGCCTACGCCGACCGCGACACCGACGCCAATACCCATTCCAGTGCCGTCCGACTTCGACTACTGCGCAGAACTGATATTCAGCTGGGAGTTTGGCGGCAGCCCTGACTGGGTCGTGGACAAGCTGCCATCGCCAGGACCAACGGTGAAGCTACTAGGCCCATATACAGAAGGCGACCGCACAGAAGTCGCACGCATCATGGATGAAATCAACGAACTAATCACACCCGTCCAGATGCGGTTCGCCACCGAAAGTGACTTCACAACACTGGAAATAATATTCATCACACAAGAGCGATTCGTAATATGGAATCTCAGCCCTGACTTCGAAGGCTGGTACGCCGGCAAGGCGAGCCAAGATGACGTTGCTGCCATGATACTAATCAACTCCGAACTGCGCGGTACAACGAGGAAAGGAGTAATCCTCCACGAAATGACACACGCACTAGGATTGTATGGCCACAGCGACAAGTACTCCGACGGAGTGTTGAGTTACAAGTGGGATACGATCACTGAGTTCAGTGATCGCGACCGCGAATGCATCCGCTTCCTGTACCACCCGAGCATTACCGTAGGCATGACAGAAGATGAAGTGCGATCACTCATCCACCACCTACCCTGAGACCGGGCGGCACAGATGCGCTTCGCTCACGAGACACAAGGGAGTTGAGAGACAGCCCACTCAATACCCGTCAAGTCAAAGATTACTTCTATCTCGACGCCGAACGACGTAAAGTCACTCGTCAACTTCAGCAGTGTAGCAGTGCGGATCTCGGACAAGAATATCCGAGGGTTCATTACTAAATGGACATTAGGACTACCCCAAGTCCAACGAGAATACCGTGAATCCCTACCATCCAATACATAGTGGTAACCAGGATTCAGCGAGATTGAAAAAACGTCAAAATCTTTGTCAAAATCCATGCTAATCCCGAAACCTCTCTCATCGCACCACATACGCAAAGCAGATCTATCGCCATAATTCGTGCTACGTGAACGGATATCCGCAGTCTTATTGGAATCCGACCACTCAATCACATTCCACCTCGGCGGATCATCCGGCTTGAAGGTGCAAGAGCCCTGCCTACAATCTACGACGAAGCCCACTCCCGGAGGCCTGGGGTCCGGCGTCGCCGTCGCCGTAGGAGTAGGAGTGAAGGTCGCAGTCGGAACCGGCGTCGCCGTCGCCGTCGCCGTAGGAGTAGGAGTGAAGGTCGCAGTCGGAACCGGCGTCGCC
>VXPO01000159.1:0-2987 GCA_009839505.1 Gammaproteobacteria bacterium | reverse complement strand
CGTCGCCGTCGCCGTAGGAGTAGGAGTGAAGGTCGCAGTCGGAACCGGCGTCGCCGTCGCGCAACCAACGACAAAGCAAGCAACCAGAATCAAAGCCAGTCCACGCATTAGGGTAGACAGGCTACCACATGACGGCGCACGTGGACGCCTGCTAGCCCGCTAGCACGGCAACAGGCAGGGGCAGGGAACCTCCCAAATCTGAACGCTCGCCGCTAGGCAGGGGGCACTCCCCTCTGGTCGGCCCCCTGCACCACAGCGTCACGGGGGCAGCGGAGTCAAGACGGCGGCACCCGAGCTGAACAGCGGACGGACTGCATCACGTGTCGCTCGCACCCGGGCAAGCCCGGTGCTGCGCTCCCGGATGTTCCGTCCGGCGGTTCACCGCCGCCATTCTTGACTCCGCACGGAACCCACGTACGAGGGGTAATCGCCCCTCGAGCTCCCCACAAGGCACAGTCAGTCTCGGAGCACGTACGCCATCTATCAGCCGACGCCCCCGAACGAGGAGACTCGCCCGCGGACGTCGTCCCGGATGCGGGGGCCTTTGCCCTGACGCAGGCCCGGAGCGGAGCCGTGGGGGGGGGGGGGGGGGGGGGGGGGGGGGGGCGGGGGGGGGGAGCCGGCGCGGAGGGGGGGGCGGCGGGCGGGGGGGGCGCGGCGCCGCGCGGCGGGGCGGGGGCGGCCGCGCGGGGGGCGGCGGGGGGCGGCCCGGCCGGCGCGGCGGCTGCGGCGGCGGGGGGGGGGGGTGGTGCCCCCCCCCGCCCCGCACGCCGGTTCCCCCCAGAATCTTCGCAGGCCCGCTATCAGCTGCGCATCCCCGGGCCTGCGGATGGCAGGCTGGAACCCCGCATCCGGTAGGAGCGAACCAGAACCCACGCAGTATGGGTGTGTGTGTCTCTCCAGCGTAACGGGTGCCCAACGTCGTCTGAGAGGGGCCAAGGGACCCAGAGGCCATAACCCATCGCTGAACAGCCCGCACAGGTCCACACGGCTACCGGCGCCGCCAGGACAACCCGAGGCCGCGCGAGACCCAGATAGACGAACAGGCCCTCTGACCGCGGCCATGCACCGCAGGCGCGTCCTGAAGGCCCCGGAGAATCGGTGGCACCTGACGGCCATTTCACCACTGCCTACCCTTTTCGCCCCTTCGCGCCCGTTGCGCGGGAGACACGCACCCACCGCAAGCGTGGGACGACAAGGAGGTACGACATGTCGTACGTGACCCGATCCGACAGACCCCAGATCGAGCAGCTGCAGGACCGCATCGAGGACGTCGACTTCGACGCCATCACCGCGAACGCCACAGGCTTCACCTACGTGAAGCACGACGCATCCATCCTCCCGCTCCGGGCCTCAGGCCACAGCAAGGACGGATGCATCACCTACAGCCGCAACCTCGACCGCTTCAGCGCCGCATGGTGCCTCATCGTCGACCAGATCAGGCAGCACATCCTCACCGAGTCCAACATGCGCGACCTCGTCAGGATGGTCAACGAGGAGATGGACTCCGTCATCAGGGAGCAGCAGGAACGCGTCGAGGCCGCCGATGCCGGGCTCGCCGACATTCGTCGGCGCATGGACCGCCTCTGGGAACTGGTCGAGAAGACGGACCTCACCACCGAGGAGATCCTCCCGCGCATCCGCCATCATCTCGAGAACCAGGAGCGGCTGGCGCAGGCGGCCGATGAGGCACGCTCCCTGCTGGCCCTTGCGTAGAGCCAACGTGCAGGACGTGGAGCGGATTGCGGCCTACGCCAAGGAGATGAGCGATTTCCTGATGGAGAGCGAGGTCACCGAGACGAAGTCCTTCATCCGCTCGTTCGTGAAGGAGATAACGGTTCGGCCCGGGAGCGCCGTGACCCACTACACCATCCCCATGCCCCTGGACAACGACATCGACGGCGCAGATGTGGCGGAGGTCGCCCTCAGCCGACAAGTTATGAAATCGGTAACGGATGGTGCGGCAGGAGGGACTCGAACCCTCAAACCGGAACCGGTTGCCCGTTTGATAGACCGATGCGTATGCCAATTCCGCCACTGCCCTGCGGTCCTGCCCCATTGTACTACCAAGGCTGTTACCGGCCGGCTACGGCGGGGCGGCGAACCCGAGGCCGTAGCTAACTGAGGCGGCCCAATGTCCCGAGAATCCAAGTTCCTCATTGGTGGGCCGTGCTCGCAGTCCTGCTATCGCTGGACGTGCTGCTGGTGGCCTCATGGACTGAGATCGATGTCTCGGTCTGGCAGGCGGTTGTCGTCAATATGGTCGGCAGTGCAGCCTTGCTGTGGGTGCTCCTCACTGGCCAGAACAACCGACGCCGGTGATTCCAACTGAGACACTACCGAGGCTACTTCGCTCAGGCTGCCTTCTCTGCCAGTTGCTCCTGCCATGCTTCGATATCCGACCGCCTCCAAGCAATCGCCTTGGAGGTGATTCGAAGCGGAGGAGGGAACGCGCCAGCTTTGACTAGCCGCCATATCGTCGTTCTGCTTATCCCCAGTTCCCGTTCTACGTCTTTCACCCTCAACAGTTGCATCGCGTGCACCTCCCTGTGGATCGTCCCGTAAGGGCAGTCTGCCTCCAGTCCCACAATCGTACAACGCGCAAATGACATGGTCTCCCAAGGACATTGGCGGTTTACGCCTACACAGACAGGGGGCTCGCACCTACTCCATGGATTTGCTTGCTGGAATGTGACATCCCGGGTTTTATGCCGTGCTGATGGTCGGCTACGCCAACGACGGTGCAAGAGCCGTCGCCTTCGTGCCGGGCAAGCGGGGGCGGGAACCCCACTTGGGTTTGGCAGGTTTTCAACCCCAAGGAATGTTGGCGCCTGTAGGGAGACTTACTGCCACGGGACCCGATTCTTCAGGCAAAAGTGACAACCGAAGTGACAACTGATACACGTGTCCCTCTGATTTACTCGTGAATTAGGAGAGTTCTGGTGCCCCCAGCGGGATTCGAACCCGCGATCTCCACCTTGAAAGGG
>VXPO01000165.1 GCA_009839505.1 Gammaproteobacteria bacterium | reverse complement strand
CCATGTCCTCCACCGACGTGCCCACGTCCTCGCCGGTGACGTAGGTCCCGTGCAGCTGTTCCACCGCGCGGCCGAAGGCCCTGAAGAGCTCCGGCGACTTCTCGCCGCGCGGATCGCCGATGATCACCGCCTTGCCGCCGCCAAGGGGCAACCCGGCCAGCGCCGCCTTGAAGGTCATGCCGCGCGCCAGTCGCTGCGCGTCAGCCAGCGCGTCATCTTCGCTTGCGTAGCGCCACATGCGGCAGCCGCCCATCGCTGGCCCCAGCGTCGTGTCGTGGACGGCAATCACGGCGCGCAATCCGCTCTCCGGGTCCCAGCACCGGAGGATTTTCTCGAATCCGGGAATAACCAACGTCTGATAACTGATCAGGCCAACCTCCTTCGGCCCGAGGCCGGACGCATCTCCAAGCCCTCAGGCCGTCTCGTACACCCGCTGCCAGTGATATGGGGACGGTGACGACGCACTGCCAGACGCCTCACGAAATCGTGAACCGGCCGTTCCGATCGCACGCCGTTCGCGTGCTCGCCGTCACTTCCGCCAGCAACCTGCGCGCCGGCTCCCCCGGCGCAGGGACGCACGGGGTCCGCCACGGGCGCCACGACATCCGCCCTGTCTTCCGAAGCGCCGAATCGTGTCCGGAGACGTATTGAAATGGTTCTGCTTGTGCCAACTTACTGATAACTCTATCTTATCGGTTTCCGCGGCCAGCCTGGGGTGGAATCATGTTTCGTCATACAAGTTCCCTGGTCATTGCGTTGTGCATGCTTGCCGCCTGCGGCGGCGGATCCGGCGGGGGCTCTTCCCCGACGCAAGGTGAAGTGCCGGGCCCCTCTCAGCCGAACCCCTCCGCCAACCCTTCCTACCATCTGCAAACGACGCGGTTCACGACGCACCAGCCCAGGGTCCTCGAGCAAATCGGCGCCCACCATGCATACGCCCTCGGGCTCTCGGGACGAGGCATTCGCATCGGTATTGAAGACACGATCGTCGATTACACCCAACGTGCCGAGTTTGGCGGCCGGATTCGGCTCCGTGACGCCGACGGTGCCGTGCTTTCCTACCTGCGCCCCGATGGTGATGACTTATTCAGCGAGATTGGCAATTGCCGGTATCGCGGCACGTGCGATATCTGGGAAGGAGACAGCGAAGGTGACGAAGAGGCGGGCAACGACTGGGTGCAGGAGATCGTCGACGAGGACGGGTGGCCGACCCGCGACGACTCCGTCTTCGTGGTCGACACCTACTACAGCGAGTACAGTCATTTGGAGCGCATTTTGCGCTGGTCAGAGGTGCCAACCCCTTACGGCGAACCGGGTTCGCACGGGACGATCGTGGCCTCTGCGGCGGCCGGCAGGAACCTCGGTGTCGCGCCGGAGGCCACCATCATCCCGATTGCAACCAACCTCACGGACGACCAA
This sequence comes from Gammaproteobacteria bacterium, assembly GCA_009839505.1. GTDB lineage: Bacteria > Pseudomonadota > Gammaproteobacteria > Pseudomonadales > Azotimanducaceae > VXYL01. The sequence goes on along the minus strand of VXPO01000165.1, from coordinate 1,124 downwards.
GCGTCGTTGTATCTGACCGACGACGCCCTCCGCCAGGCGATCCAGCTCCTGCCTTCCTTCGACAGAAACCAGTTCGATCGGGAATTGGCCGCCGACATCCGGGCTGACTACGCGAACTTCGACATCATCAACAGGTCGTTCGGAACCAGCCTGTTTGATTCCGATCTCGTTGCCGACCTGCTGTACGATGAGTTGAACTGGTACCGAAGGTATCTTCCGAGGACATTGAACGCCGAGCTGCAGATCGGCACTGCCGATGCCCGGAAGACCATCCTCGTCTACGCAGCCGGCAACGAAGGCGAAGCCTGGTCCAGCCTTGAGGCAGACCTCCCGTACTACCTTCCCGAGCGGCGCGGCCATGCCATCTCGGTGGTTGCGACCGATCCGGCAACGGGCTTGCTGGCTCAGTACTCGAACCGGTGCGGTCCCCTGCCCGACGACTGGAACGCTGGGCTGCATGGTCCGCACTACTGCCTGGCGGCCCCGGGGACCGTTCGAGGGCTGATCCCGGATCCCGGTTCGCCCGGTCGAGGCACGGTCGGAGAAAGCCAGGGGACCAGCTTTGCCGCGCCCGTCGTGTCGGGCGCGCTGGCGCTCATGATGGAGCACTTTCGGGGAACGAGAGGGAACACCGAGATCCTCCGCCGCATGCTCGATACCGCCGACCGGAGCGGCAGTTATGCCGATCTGGAGACGTACGGCGCGGGGCATCTTGACCTGGCGGCCGCGTTGTCGCCGGTCGGCGCATTGACCGCGGGCCAGCTGCAGAGCGCACTCGGCGCCACGGTCCTGCAGACGCCGGCGGCGTTCGGGGCCGTCGACCAGCGGGCGGCGGGCATCGAGATTGCCGCGTTCGACAGCCAGGACTTTCCCTTCTGGTCACCGGTGAGCAGCTTTGTGGTGGCCAACCCGGAAGGCAAATCGCCGATTCCGTTGTTCGAGAGCGACGGGCGGGCGGTCCTGCCATCGGCGGACCTCACGCCGCGCCGTATGCAGTGGGTCGCGACCGGAACGGATGCGAGCGAACGCCCCGCCTGGATCGCCGGTTACGGACCGTCGGCGCTCAGTGTCGCCAGGCTGCCCGGAACCGGCGGATGGGGCTACGGCCTCAGCTACAGCGACGG
>VXPO01000104.1 GCA_009839505.1 Gammaproteobacteria bacterium | reverse complement strand
ACCGCCAGGCAACAAACGGGATTTGTTCCATGGGAGGTCGGTGTGGCTGGGCCGGCTATGGGGCGCTCGCTCTCGTGGTATCGAGAAACTCGACGGACTGTTAGTTTACGGACTAATGGTTTCGCGAGTGCGCCTGGCTAGGACGAGGCGTCAAGGAGCGATCCCTAGCGTGGTTCCGAAGACAACCTGCGTGGAAGACAACAGTGCCGATCGACGGAGTCTAGTGGACGAATTCGACGACATCCGCCCGTACCGGGACGCCGAGGTCGGCCCGGCCGTCTTCGCGTTGGCGGACGATCCGGTCTTCGTCGCCTTCGCCTCGCGCTTCGCGGTGCCGGGGTTGGGGCCGCGTATGCGTCCGTTGCTGCAGCCCCTGGTCCGCAGACTGGTCAAGCGCCAGGCGCGTCGCCTGCACTCGGTGGATGATCTTCAGCTACTCATGGCCCGGTACCTGAAGACACTGTTGCGGGGCACCTCCGACGGCATGACGGTCACCGGCCTCGATGCCCTCGACAGGTCCCACGCGTATCTATTCATCTCCAACCACCGTGACATAGCCATGGACCCGACGCTACTGAACTACTCGCTGTGGATGGAGGGCCACGCCACGACCCAGGTGGCCATTGGCGACAACCTCCTCGGTACCGGGTTTCGCGGCGACCTCATGCGGCTCAACAAGGCGTTCGTCGTCTACCGCGACGTCAGCGGAGCGAAGGCGGCGCTCAACGCCATGCGGCAAACGTCGGCGTACATGCGAACGGTGCTGGAGTCTGGAGAGTCGGTGTGGATCGCGCAGCGCCAAGGTCGTTCGAAGGACGGCGTCGACCGTACCGAGCCTGCGCTCCTGAAGATGCTCCACCTGGCTTACCGGCGCGATACCGCCACGTTCAGCGAGTGGCTGCGCCGGGTGCGCCTTGTGCCGGTGTCCATCAGCTACGAGATCGACCCGTGCGCACCCATCAAGGCGCGGGAGCTTTACTTCCGCCACACCGAAGGCCGCTATGACAAGGAGCCGGAAGAGGATGCCGAGAGCATCGAGACGGGCATCGCGGGGTTCAAGGGACGCATCCACCTGCACTTCTCGCCACCCGTCGTGGGGGATTACGCAGACGCGGACGAACTGGCCCACCACCTAGATCGTCGGATCGTCTCCAACCTGGTCGACTATCCGACCCACGAACACGCCCGCGACCACGCCCAGGGAGGCGAAGGGGAGCTCGCGACCGCCAGCCCGCGGGCGCGCCAAGCGTATCTGGCGAGCCTCGCCTCCTGCCCCGACGAGCACAAGCCGTACTTCATCCTGCAGTATGCCAACCAGGTCGAGAACAGACGGACGCTGGAAAGGGCGTAGACCGGTAGCGTTTCGCTAGCGCCGCCAAGACCCGTCGCGGCTCGGCTTCCGCCCCAACCCCACCGACCGTCGGGCTGCTAGGCCAGATTGGCGCGCAGAAGTTTCGCGAAGCGAAACTTCCAACGCGCCCGTCAGGGCGCGCCGGTACGCACCGCCACGGACTTGATCAAGGCCTGCACGCGAACGCCCGCATCGAGCCGTAGTTCTTCCACGGATCGACGTGTTACCCGAGCAAGCAGGAACTGACCTTCTGCGCATCGCACACGGGCCAGCACAGACTCGCCCTGTTCATTCAGCGCGTCGATGACGCCGTCCACGCGGTTGAGGATGCTCACGTCCTCGACCCGGGACGTGGCGAGGCTCACATCCCGCGCCGGAATGTGAAGCAGGATCCGTTCACCCATGGTCGACAGGTCTCCGGGTACGAACAGCGACGCGGCTCCGAATTCCAACTCCGACAAGCGGTACCGCGAGTCGAATGCCTTGAATCGGCAGTCGATCACCGCACCGGCTTCGTCCGCGAGCAGAGGATTGGCGAACGAAGTCGAGAACTCGCCGATGGAATCCACATGGGACACCCACCCGTCGGCGGCGACCAAGACGTGGTCCGCCATCGCCAACACCTCCGGCAGCGAGTGGGAGACATACACGATGGGCACCGCGTGGCGCCTGCAGAGATCGTGCAGGTAGGGTGCGATCTCCTGCTTCGACGCTGGGTCCAGTGACGACATCGGCTCGTCGAACAGCCACAGTCTTGCCGGTGCCAGCAGGGTCCGGGCCAGGGCAACCCGCTGGCGCTGACCGCCGGAGAGTTCGTGCGGGTACTGCTCGAGAAGCGGCCCTAGGTCGAGGAAGTCGACTACCTCGTCGAATTCGAGCCGCGTGCCGGGCCGCCGGGACCGCGTCGCGAAGCCGAGGTTGGCGCGGGCGCTGAGGTGTGGAAACAGCCTAGAGTCCTGGAACACCGTACCCACCGAGCGTTGGTGCGCGGGCAGGCCGGAGCCGGCGGTCTGCCAGCGCTCGCCGTCGACCTCCACCGTCACCGGAGCTCGCGGTTCGAAGCCGGCGATGAGACGTAGGAACGTCGACTTCCCGGCCCCGGATGCGCCGACCAGCGCGGCGACCCCGTCGAGGTCGAGGTCGATATCCGTGGCGAGACCGAAACCCGTGGGCCGGATGATCTCGCCCTGGATCCGAAGCCTCACGCCGGCCCCCCGCGTCGCAGCCAGCGGTACGTGAAGGTCAGCACGGCGAGCGAGAACACGAGGAGCAGGCCGGCGATGGCGTGGGCTCCCGCGTAGTCGAGCATCTCCACGCGATCGAACAGCGCGATGGACAGCACCCGGGTCTCCCCGGGAATGTTGCCGCCGATCATCAGCACGATGCCGAACTCTCCCACCGTGTGCGCGAAGCCGAGGACGCCTGCCGCTACCAGGGCCTTGCGATGCATGGGCAGAACGAGACGCAGGAAGCGTGGAGCGGGGCCGACACCGAGCCCCGAAGCGGCTTCCAAGAGGTGCGTGTCCATAGTGCGGAAAGCGGATGCCAGCGGGCCGGTGACGAACGGCAACGAGTAGATGATCGAGCCGACGACCAGCCCCGCGAAGGTGAAGGCCAAGGGCGCGCCAGTGACGGCTTGGGCGATGGCCCCGAGAGGTCCGGATGGCGCCATGGCCAGCAGCAGGTAGAACCCGATGACGGTGGGCGGCAGCACCAGGGGAAGGGCGACCAGCGCTTCCACGGGCGGACGCCACCGGGAGGCCGTTCGGGCGATCCACCAGGCGAGCGGCGGCGACAGGACGAGCAGGAACAGCGTGGTCACGAGTGCCAGCAGACCGGTGACGACAGCCGCTTGGACGATGTCGGCGTCGATGGGCGTCACCGATACCCGGCTTGGCGGATGATCGTACGAGCGGCGGCACTCCCGAGGTAGTCGAGAAACACCTGCGCTCTCGCCTCGTTGGGGCCGTCGAGAACCACGGCGACCTGCTCGATGGGCGTGTGGAGGTCTTCGGGAACGATCCAGTAGCGCTCGGCCGGAACGTCTTGGGAGATGACTTGGGCGAGCGCCGCGAAGGCACCATCGGCGGCACCGCTCGAGGCGAAATGGAAGGCCTGCGCCACGTTCAGCCCCGTCACCTGCTTCGGTGAGGCATCCAGGCGAGCCAGGGTCTGCACGGCGGCCCGACCGTAGGGGGCGGTTTCGGGATTGGCGAGGGCGATGCGCTTGTCAGCCGAAAGCCACGCCGGCCCAGGCGTACCGTCGTTGACGAACAGCACGAGTCTGCCCGTCGCGTAGGTGACGGGTGACTTGGCTCGACCAGCGTCGACGAGCGCCTGGGGTCTTGCTGCATCGGCTGAGAGGAAGAGATCGAATGGGCGTCCTTGGACGATCTGGGCGTACAGCAGTCCGGAGGATCCGTAGCTTGTCTGCACTTCCCCGGAGAACCCGCGCTCCACGGCGCCAAGGGCACTCTGAAAGTTCGACGCCACGGCGACTCGCAGCGGTTCGGCGGCCCCGAACGATGCGGCGGCGACGGCGATCCCGGAGAGGGTCCAAGCGAAGCGGCGATCCATGGCCGGGTGACTGTGCCAGCGATGTTTGTGGAACGCAAAACACTAGCGCCGCCAAGACGCCTCGCGGGCTCGGCGTCCGGCCCCAGCCCCCACCGACCCATCACCCTTTCGGACTTCGCCGGATGCGCCGAAGTCCAAAAGACTGCTAGGGAAGCTCTGAACATCGCCGTAGGGGCGACCCTTGCGGTCGCCCTTCCTAGCCAACCGACACCGTGCGGTGACTGGCACGGGCGACCACAACGCACCGGCCAGGGAGTGCGGTCGCCCCCTACGGGTTGGGGCTAAAATCGCAGCGTCACAGGTTGAACCCGATGGTCGCTTCATGCGCTTTAGGTGGACGAACACAGGGTCTGCTGGGGGTGTCGCGATGGCCGGTTCCAACGTAGCCTGGAGAGTCGCCGCTGTTGCGGCGTTTACGGCAAGCACCGTGCTCTCCGACGCCGCCGCGCGCGTCGAGTCGTTCTCGCCCACGGGGTTCACCAAGGATGTCCGCCAGGTCGTGGTCCGGTTCTCCGAGCCCATGGTTGCCCTCGGCGATCCCGAGCGGGAGAGCCCGTTCACCATCGACTGCGCGGTTCCCGGGGCCGGCCGATGGATCGACGAGCGCCACTGGGTGTACGACTTCGACTACGACGTGCCGGGCGCGGTGCGTTGCCGGTTCACGCTTCGGGAGGACGTCCGGACCTACGCCGGCGAGGAGGTCGAGGCGAGACCTCGCGAGGGGGTGCCGGAGTACGCATTCGATACCGGTGGACCGGCCATCCTGGACCACGAGCCCAAGTGGCGCCGGACCGAGACTGACGAACGCCAAGTGTTCCTGCTGGCCCTCGATGCCGTTGCCGACGCGGATTCGATACGCCGGCACGCCCGCTGCCGTGTTGTCGGCGAGCGCAGCCGAGCGGTGGAATTGCTCGATGTTCCGGATCGCACCGAAGTCCTCGATGCGTTATCGGAGCACGAGCCCCGTCTGCTGCGCGGCCTGGTCCTCTCGGCGAGTAGTCATCTACCGTCGGGCAACGAGGAAGCAACCCGGATCCGGGCGCTGGAACGGATCGTTGCAGTGCGCTGCCGCGGTCCCCTGCCCAACTACAGCGACGTGGAGTTGATCTGGGGGGCGGGTGTCGCCGGCGCGAACGGTCTTGCCTCCCCACGGGACGACACGCTGACGTTCTCGGTGCGGCCCGAGTTCCGCGCCACGCTGCGATGTTCGAAGACATACGAGGACTTCTGCCTCGGCGGCGTCCACATCGCGTTCAGTGCTCTCGTCGGGCGTGGACTCGCAGGCCGCATTCGACTCCTGGACGCCGACGGGAACGTCCTGGCCGGCGAGATGGAGGACCAGTCTCAGATTGATCGCGTGGATTTTCCAGGTGCCCGTCGGCAAGACGCGGTCTACCGTGCGGAACTCGTCGAACCGTTTGCCGACATCGACGGTCGACGGTTGGCGAACGCCGGAAGTTTCCCGCAGACCGTCCGCATCGTCCATCCGCCGAGCGCGAGCTTCAGCAGCCAACTCCTCGTCGTCGAGTCCGGCCAGGACACTCCCGTGCTGCTTCGGAGCGTGTCGGGCCCACTCGCCGGCCGCCGTCTGCGTGTCACCCGCGACGTCGGCATCGTCAGGTGGCTGCGCCGGTTCCAAGACGCACAACGGGATCGCGACGGTCGACTGCCCGGATCGCCCTGGAAGGAATCCTTTGTCGGCGGCCAGGGGCGACGCTTCACGATGCCGACTCCGGAGACCGAGGCGTCGCCTCGGGTGGCCGGCGTGGCGACGCCGCGGTCAGGTCTGCATGTGCTGGAACTGGAACTGCCGGCCGCCGAGGGTCTGCCGCTGCGGTACGCGGCGGGATTGGCCATGCCGACGGACCTCGGCGTCCACTTCCATCACGGAGACGAGTCGTCGCTGGTGTGGGTGACGCGGCTGTCGGACGCGGTGCCGGTCGCGGATGCCGAGGTACGCATCCTCGACGGTTGCACGGGGCGATCTTTGGCGCACGAGACGACCGATGCGGATGGTCTGGCGAGGTTCTCCCGGTCATTGCCCACGATTGGATGCGGTCGCGACATCAGGTATTTCGCGATCGTCCGCAAGAATGGAGACGTGGCAGTCGTCGGTTCCGGACCATGGTGGTCGTCGGGCCGTACCGTGGCTAGCGTCATCCTGGACCGAACGCTCTACCGTCCCGGCGAGACCGTGTCCGTGAAGCTCGTCGTCCGCCGGCCCACTTCCCGGGGTCTCGTCATTCCGGCGCTGCCCGCGACGGCCCAAGTGACGGTCACGCACTACCCTACGGAGGAAGAGCATCGGCTAACCATAGACTTGGCGGGAAACGGTTCCGGGGTCGGCGAGTTGCAGCTACCCGAAAGCGCGCCGTTGGGTTTCTACTCCATCAGCGCGAAATTCGAACGCGACCATCACTGGCTCGGCGAATTTCGAGTCGAGCGCTTCAAGGTCGGTGCCATGCGGGCGACGGTGACCGGGCCCGAGCAACCGCTGGTCAATCCGCGGTCCGTACCCGTCGATTTGTCCGTCGAACACCTGGCAGGCGGCGGCGCGGCGGCGCTGCCGGTAAGTCTGAGGACCGTCCTGTCGCGCGTCGGCTATTGGGAGGATCGCGCGAACCCACGGGAGACGCACACTCAGTCGTTGATCCTCGACGGCGCCGGCCGGGCGAGCGTCGATGTTCCGGTGCCGAAGATCGACGGCGACAGCTACCTGGAAGTCGAGCTGGACTATTGGGACGCCAATGGCGAACGCAGGACAGCGACGAACGGGTTCGGACTCTGGCCCGCGGCCGTCGCGTTGGGCATCGGCGACCTCCGGGGCACCGACAGGTTGAAGTCGGTGCGGATTTTCGCGCGCCGGCCCGATGGCGGTCCGGCAGCCGGCGTGCCGGTCGAGGTCAGCATCCTCCCGGCGCGGACGCGTGAGAAGTGGCGCTTGCCGGGCGGATTCCGGACGACCCGTTCCGTTGCGGGTTCGGCCGTGCTGGCAACGTGTTCGGGGACCACCGACGCCTCGGGCGCGATGACCTGCGACGTTCCCGCGGAACTCACCAGTGTGCTTGTCAAGGCATCGGCTTTGGACCGCCGCGGCAATAGGGCTCACGCCAGCCGGTCGCTGTCCTACTGGACCAAGGACGCCGAACCGCCGCTGCTGCAAGTCGAGGACGGTCCGAAGTTCGCCGTGGGCGACACCGTCCCCGTCCGGGTGAACCTGCCGTTCGCACAAGCGAGTGTTTTGGTGAACATTGAACGGGAAGGTGTGCTCGACGCCTTCGTCGAGCGTCTGGCAGGTCCCGATGCGGTGGTGAAGGTACCCGTCCGCCGCAGCTACGTGCCCAATGTCGACATCTCCGTGATGGCGGTGCGCGCTCGCACTGCTTCCCAAGTGTCGGGCGGCGTCGACCTCGCTGGAAACGGCCGCTCCGACGCCTGGGACTATCGCCACGAGACGGTGCAGGTCGCCGTCGGCTTGGACACCCACACCCTGGCCGTGCGGGTGGAGACCGACCGGGAGGCATACCGGGTTCGGGAACGCGCCAAGGTTCGCATTGCCGTCGAGGATCCCGACGGGTTGCCGCGGCCGGATGCCGACGTGGCGCTGGTCGCCGTCGACGAGGCGCTGCTGGATCTTTGGCCGAATTCCACGTGGGAGCTCCTCCACGCGATGATGGGCCACCGTTCCGCGACGGTCCGGACCACGACCAACCTCGATCAACTCGAAACGATGCCGTTTGAACTAGACGATGTCGAGGAGGTCAGGGTGACGAGCTACCACCTGTCGTCCCTCAGGTCGTCCAGGATGGCCTTCGATCGGAGTGGCCCGCCCGCGCCCGACGCTATCGGGCCGCGTCGAGATTTCGACTCGCTGCTGCTGTGGCGGGGCCGCGTATCGCTGGGGACAGACGGCACTGCGGAGATCGACATCCCGCTCAACGACCTGTTGACGTCGTTCCGCATCGTCGCGGTGGCGGCGGCCGGGGAGGATCTGTTCGGGACCGGCGAGAAAACGATTCGCACCAGCCAGGATCTCATTGTGCACGCGGGCCTACCCGAGGTAGTGCGCGAAGGCGACCGGTTCGACGCGGTGTTCACCGTACGCAACGCCTCGGACAGGACGCGGCGAGTCACCGTCGCCGCCGAGGCCAATGGTTTTGGCGAGTTGCCCGGCAAGGCTTTGACACTCCTTCCGGGGCGCTCTCGTGAGGTGAGTTGGCCGGTCACCGTGCCGGTGGGCGCGGAAGACATGGCCTGGAACGTCACCGCCGCCTCGAAGTCTGCGAATGACGCGCTGGCGGCCCGGCAGACGGTCGAGCCGGTGGTGCCAGTCCGCGTGCAGCAGGCGACACTGACGCACCTGTCGGAGTCTCGCGAGTTTCCGGTGGCGCCACCCGCCGACGCGTTGCCGGGGCGCGGCGGAGTGCGGGTGTCCTTGAAGCCGAGTCTGCTCGGCGGTCTCGATGCCGTCCGTGAAGACATGGCCCGGTACCCCTACACCTGCATCGAGCAGAAGGTGTCGGTCGCGATCGTCCTCGGCGACGAGCAACGCTGGCGCGACGCAATGGACAGTGCGCGGGCGGCGATCGACCCGGACGGCCTAGTGCGCTTCTTCCCGAGCCAGCGCCTCGTCGGCTCGCCGACCCTAACGGCCTACGTGCTGACGATCGCGGACGCGGCGGGAAAGGTGATCCCCGAGGGCCTGCGTGAAGAGATGATCGACGGTCTGCTCAACTATCTCGATGGCCGCGTGGTACGCCGAAGCGCCTTCCGGGCGGTCGACCGCAAGCTGCGACGCCTGACGGCCCTTGCGGCCCTCGCGCGTCACGGTGCGGCGACCGCCCACGATGCCCGGGATCTGGACCCGAACGTGGAGCTGTTGCCGACGTCGGGGCTGCTCGACTGGATCGACGTTCTCATCGAGGTCGATCCGGACGGCGACGAACTACGCGAGGCGAGAGAGGTCCTCCGCGCACGCCTGAACCTGCAGGGCACCACGATGGGGTTGTCGACCGAGAAGCGGGACTGGCTCTGGTGGCTCATGGTCTCCCCCGACGGCAACGCCGCGCGCGCGGTCCTGTCCATTCTGGACGATGCCGATTGGCGAGTGGATGCGCCCCGCATGATTCGAGGACTCTTCGGACGCCAGCAGCGGGGCAGCTGGCATACAACGGTAGCCAACGCTTGGGGCACGGTGGCCGCTCAGAGGTTCGCCGGGGTCTTCGAAGCGGATCCGGTGACCGGTACGAGCCTTGTGGGCGTGGGGGATGCGCAGCGCCGGGTCGAATGGCCGCACTCGAAAGCGGACGCGGCGCCGCCCGCACCGGTGGACGTTCCCTGGTCCTCGGCGGAGAAGCTGACGCTCGACCACCAGGGGACCGGAACGCCGTGGGGTCTGGTGCAGTTGCGCGCCGCCGTCCCCCGGACCGAGGCGGTGCGGGCCGGCTACCGGATCGAGCGGCAGGTGGAACCGGTGTTGCGGGAGAGTCCGGACGTCTGGCAGCGCGGCGATGTCGCCCGGGTCGAGCTCACGATCACGGCCGATGCGGACATGACCTGGGTCGTGGTGGAGGATCCGATTCCGCCCGGCGCGACGATCCTCGGCAGCGGCTTGGGAGGCGACTCGTACCTGCTGTCCGAAGGCAACCTGGGCGACCGCTGGCCGGTGTTCACCGAGCGCGAGTTCGACAGCTACCGGGCGTATTTCCACTACGTGCCCAAGGGGACGTTCACCGTCGGCTACAGCGTCCGCTACAACACGTCGGGCGACTTCCACCTGCCGCCGGCGCGCGTGGAGGCCATGTACATGCCGGAGATGTTCGCCGAAGAACCCGTGGCGGACGTTTCGATACGCTGATGCCCGCGACGACAGTCAGCACCGTAGTCGCGATCCTGGGGGTCTTGGCGACGAGCGCGGTCCTGGCGGATGCGCGGATCGAGTCGTTCTCGCCCACGGGGTTCAACAAGGATGTCCGCCAGGTGGCGGTCCGGTTCTCCGCGCCCATGGTCGCCCTCGGCGATCCCGTCCGGGAGAGTCCCTTCACCATCGACTGCGCGGTCCCCGGGGCCGGCCGATGGATCGACGAGCGCCACTGGGTGTACGACTTCGACTACGACGTGCCCGGCGCGGTGCGTTGCCGGTTCACGCTTCGCGACGACGTCCGGACCTACGTCGGCGAGGAGGTCGAGGCGGCCCCTGGGGACGAGGGATTGGCGTACGTATTCGACACCGGCGGGCCCGACATCCTCGCCCACGAACCAGTATTCGAGATCGACGAACGCCAGGTGTTCCTGCTGGCCCTCGATGCCGTCGCCACACCGGATTCGATACGTCGACACGCTCGCTGCCGGGTGGCTGACGAGGAGAGTCGAGCGGTGGAGTTGCTGGAGGGCGCGGCTCGTGACGAGGTCCTCGATGCATTGTGGGACAACGAACCCGGTCTGGTGCGCGACCTGGTCCACGCGGTAAGTCGCCATCTGCGTTCGGGTGACGAGGATGAAACCCGGGTCAGGGCACTGCAGCGGATCGTGGCGTTGCGCTGTCTCGGTCCCCTCCCCAACGGCGGCTACGTCGACTTGGTCTGGGGGGCGGGGATCGCGGGTGACAGCGGCTTGGCCACGACCCAGAACGACTCCTTGAAGTTCTCGGTACGGCCCGAGTTCCGCGCGATGCTCAAGTGTTCGGAGACCTTCGAGGACCGCTGCCTCGGCGGCGTCCACATCGCGTTCAGCGCTCTCGTCCGGCGGGAACTCGCGGCGAACATTCGACTCGTGGACGGCGACGGCAACGTCCTCCCGGGCAGCATGGCAGAGGAGGCGCAGGTCGAGCGCGTGAGTTTTCACGTCACCGACCAGGAGGGTTCCATCTACCAGGCCGAACTCCTCAGGCCTTTTGTGGACGTCGATGGACGACCCTTGGCGAACGCCGAGAGCTTCCCGCAGACGATCCGTATGGGTCGGCCTCCGCCGAGCGCAAGCTTTGGCGGCGAGTTGCTCGTCGTGGAGTCGGGCGACGGTTCGGTGGCGCCGGTGCTGCTCCGGGGCGTTTCGGGTTCACTAGAGGGCCGCCGCATCCACCTCACTGACGACGTCCGCATCGCGAGGTGGATGCACCGGATCCTCGTCGCGCAGGACGAGCGCGACGAGAGCCTGCCGGGATCGCCGTGGAGGGAATCCCTGATCGGTGATCGCGGCCAGCCATTCGCGCTGCCGATTTCCGGGACCGCGACGTCGTCTCAAGTGTCGGGCGTGCCGATCGCGACGCCCGGACTTCACGTCCTGGAGATCCAACTGCCACCTGCCGATGGCCTGCCGCGGCGCTTCGCCGTGGGAATGGCCATGGCAACGGGCCTTGGCGTTCATTTCCAACGTGGCGCCGAGTCATCGCTGGTCTGGGTGACGAGAAACTCGGACGCGACACCCGTCGCGGATGCCGACGTCCGCATCACCGACGGATGTACTGGGAGACTGCTGGCCCGTGAAGCGACCGATGCGGACGGTCTCGCGGGTTTCTCCGAAGGGCTTCGTGCGGTTGGGTGCGAAACCCGCTTCCACTATCTCGTGAGCGTCCGCAAGGACGGAGACTTTGCGGTAGTGACTTCCCATCCACCGTGGTTGTCGAGGGACGTCCAAGTCCACACCATCCTGGACCGAACACTCTTCCAGCCAGGCGAGACTGTCTCCATGAAGGTCGTGGTCCGCCGACGCACCTCCAACGGTCTCGTGGTTCCCGACGAACTGCCCGCAACCGTCGAGGCAACGGCGAGGCACTCCGGAACCGGAGCGGAGTACCCGCAAGTCATGGACTTGGCGAAGAACGGGTCGGCGGTGGGTTCGATCATGCTTCCGCAGACCGCGCCGCTGGGGTTCTATAGCGTCGACGTGAGCTTCGATGGCGACGAATACGGGTCCAGAGGGTTCCGGGTCGAGCGGTTCAAGGTCGGTGCCATGCAGGCGGCCGTGCGAGGTCCCGCGGAAACGCAGGTCAATCCAGGTTCGGTCCCGCTCAGCTTGTCTGTTGAGTATCTGTCCGGCGGCGGAGCGGCGTCACTGCCGGTGACGGTGAGAACCGACCTGCGCCGCTGGACGGGGTACTGGGGGGATCGGACGCCGGAGGAAGTCCACACCTTTGCGGCACGCCTAGATCGCACGGGTAGGGCAAACGTCGACGTGGGTGTCACGGATGTTGATCGCGAAAGCACGTTGTTCGTCGATTTGGACTATCAGGACGCCAATGGGCAACGCAGGACGGCTCGGAATCACTTCGAGCTTTGGCCCGCAGGGGTTGCCCTTCGGGTTAACGAAGCCTGGACTGCTTCCGGAGGAAAGTGGGTGAGGGTCGAGGCCCGAGGAATCGACGACGCGCCGGCGGCAGATGTGTTCGTCGAGGCGAACGCCTATCCGCGCCATCTCGAGAATCGGCGTTTGCCAGGCGGGTTCCGAGTTTGGAGCTACGGGGCGCCGTCAGATTCGCTCGGCTCGTGTTCGGGGACCACCGATGCCGCGGGCGTGATGACATGCGAATTTCCTCCGGAAGTCCCGCGCTCGGTGGTCGTCGAGGCATCGGCACGGGATGCAGCGGGGAATGTGGCACGCGCCAATGCGGCCCTGTCGTTCTGGACGATGGCTTCGAAGGCCTTGTTGCTCGAAGTCGACGACGGGGCGTTCGCGGTCGGCGACACCGTGCCCGTTCGGGTGAGTCTGCCGTTCGCCGAGGCGAGTGCCCTGGTGACTGTCCAGCGGGAGGGAGTGCTGGATACCTTCGTAGAACGCCTCCGGGGGCCGGACGCGGTCGTGGAGATTCCCGTGCGCCGTGGATACGTGCCGAATATGGGCGTCTCCATCCTGGCGGTTCGTGGTCGCACGGGTTCGCCCGTTCAGAACAGTGATCTTGGTGAGCGTGGTGATCCGGGCGCCCCGGACTACCGGCGTGCCGCCGTGAAAATCCCCGTCGACGTGGACGTCCACGCGTTGGCCGTGCGCGTGGAGCCCGGTCGCGAGACGTATCGCGTCAGGGAGACTTCCAGCATTCTGATCGGCGTGGACGGACCGGATGGGTTGCCGCGTGCGGATGCCGAGGTGGCGTTGGTCGCGGTTGACGAGGCGTTGCTGCATCTCTGGCCAAACCCCACCTGGGATCTGCTCGCCGCCATGATGAGCGACCGATCGACGAGGATCGACACCACGACCAATCTCCGTCGAGGGGCAGGGTTGTTGTACGGTCGACGCGGTTTCGCCGACATGCTCGACTTGGGCGACATCCTTTTCAGCGGAGGTGTCGGGGTCAACGCAAACGCCGCCCCGTACGAGACGGTCGGCCCCGTCGTACGGCGGGATTTCGACTCGCTGCTACTGTGGCGCGGACGTTTGTCGATGGGGGCAGACGGCACGGCCGAGATCGACGTCCCGCTCAACGACCTGCTGACGTCGTTCCGCATCGTCGCGGTGGCCACCGCCGGGTCTGATCTGTTCGGCACGGGCGAGGCGACGATTCGCACCACTCAGGATCTCGTGGTGCATGCGGGGCTGCCGCGGACGGTCCGCGAGGGTGACCGCTTCGACGCGGTGTTCACCGTGCGCAACGCCTCGGAAAGGGTGCGCCGGGTGACCGTCGAGGCCGAGGTCGAAGGTCTGAATGAGCTGCCCCGACAACGGCTGAGACTCCGTCCGGGGCGGTCGCGGGAGGTGAGTTGGCCCGTAACGGTGCCGGTCGGCGTCGAGGTCTTGGCTTGGGAGATCAGCGCCACGTCGAGAGGTGCGAGCGACCGGCTTGCTTCCCGACAGACGGTGGAGCCTGCGGTTCCAGTCCGCGTTCAGCAGGCGACCCTGACGCACCTCTCGGCGTCGCGTGAGTTGCGGGTGGCGCCGCCCATCGAGGCACTCCCGGGCCGGGGAGGCATGCGGGTGTCCCTTGAGCCGAGTCTTTTGGGCGGCCTCGAGACGGTGCGCGAGGCAATGGCTCGCTACCGCTACAACTGCATCGAGCAGAAGGTCTCGGCCGCCATCGCCCTCGGCGACGAACAACGCTGGTCGGCGGCGATGGAGGACGTGCGGGCGGCGATGGACTTCGAGGATCTGGTGCGGTTTTTCCCAAGCCCGCGCCTCGTCGGCTCGCCGACCCTGACCGCCTATGTGCTAGCCGTTGCGGATGCGGCTGGAAAGCCGATCCCCCAGGAACTGCGCGAAGACATGATCCATGGGCTCGAATCCTATCTCGACGGTCGTCTCATGCGCCGCAACGCCCTTGCGTCGGCCGACGAACCGTTGCGTCGACTGACGGTTCTTGCCGCGCTCGCACGACACGGTGCCGCCACCGCCGAGCGGGTGAGGGGATTCGACCTGAACGTGGAAGGGCTGCCGAACTCGGGCCTGCTCGACTGGATTGATACGCTCTCCCGGGTCGAACCCGACGGTCGGGAGGTCCTTCGGGCGAAGGCCATCCTGCGCGCGCGTCTGAACCTCCAGAGCACCACGACGGGTCTCTCGACGGAGGACCGGGATTGGCTTTGGTGGCTCATGGTATCGCCCGATGGCAACGCCGCTCGCGCAGTCCTCGCGGTGTTGGAAGATCCCGATTTGCGCGTCGAAGCGCCCCGCATGGTCCGTGGCCTTTTTGCACGCCAACACCGGGGCCGCTGGCAGACGACGGTGGCGAACGCTTGGGGTACCGTCGCAGCACGGAGATTCGCCGCGGTGTTCGAGGCGGCGCCGGTGTCGGGCGCGAGCCTCGTGGGCTCTGGCGACGTGCACCATCGGGTCGAGTGGCCGGATGCAATGGCGGACACCGCATCGCCCGCACCCGTGGATGTTCCCTGGTCCTCGGCCGACAGGCTGACGCTGGACCACGAAGGAACCGGAACGCCGTGGGGCTTCGTGCAGTTGCGCGCCGCCGTTCCTCGGACCGAGGCGGTACGGGCTGGCTATCGGATCGAGCGGCACGTGGAGCCGGTGTTGCAGGAAGACGCGGACGTCTGGCAGCGTGGTGATGTCGCCCGGGTGGAACTAACGATCACTGCCGACGCCGACATGACCTGGGTGGTGGTGGAGGATCCGATTCCACCCGGCGCGGTGGTCCTCGGCAGCGGGTTGGGGGGCGACTCGTACCTGCTGTCCGAAGGCAGTGTGGGCGACCGCTGGCCGGTGTTCACCGAGTGCGACTTCGAGAGCTACCGGGCGTACTTCCGTTATGTACCGAAGGGGACGTTCACCGTGGCCTATAGCGTCCGCTACAACACGTCGGGCGAATTCCAACTACCGCCGGCGCGGGTGGAGGCTATGTACATGCCGGAGATGTTCGCCGAAGAACCGGTTCCCCCGGTGTTGATCAAGTAACGGCGACCCACCACACCCCTGAGTCACTCGTCAGGCGATTGGATCGGCGTCGACTAGGTCGACCCGAGAATGCGCAGCCTTCTGGATCGCGCCCTAAGGGCGGGCACGCGCCTTGGCAGCAACCCACACGTGCACCTCTTCGACGTCGGCACGACGCAAGGCTTCGGCGGCGGCGCGCACCGTCGCCCCCGTGGTGCTGACGTCGTCGATGAGCGCCACGCGCCGCGGCAGGCTCTTGCGTCTACCGCTCGTGCGCACCGCGAATGCTCCCCGGACGTTGCGCAACCGGGCGCTTCGCGGCAACGAGCGTTGCGGCGGGTCGTCCCGGACGCGGACGAGGCGTCCCTTGATACGCGGCAGGTCGAGGCCGCGACCGATCACCCTGGCGAGGAGTTCGGCCTGGTTGAATCCCCGTCTTCGCTGACGCTTGCGCGCGAGCGGGAGGGGAATCAAGGCCTCCGGCAGGGGGTCGTTCCCATAGGCGTTTTGAATCGCGGGAATGAGCAGGTTTCCGAGTACGCGCGCCTCGCGCAGGCCGTTGCCAGACTTGAGCCCCTCGATGAGGCGCCGCAGCGGCGGCGAGTAGGTGAACGGCGCCAAGGTTAGCGTCCATGGGGGCGGGTTGACGAGGCAGGCACCGCAGATTGCAGAGGAGGACGCATCGCCCGCAGGAGCGGGCCCCGCGCATACGGGACAGGTCCGGTCGTTGGTCTCGAAGGCCGACTCGCAGACAGGGCACAGATCGATACGGCGATGCGACCGCCGCCGGCAAAGCGAGCAGATCCCTGGAAAGATCGCTCCTAGCGGATCCATCGTGGCAGCCGTCTACCGGCGCGCCAGCCAGGCCAGCGGATCAGTGGGTTTGCCGCTTTCGCGGATCTCGAAGTAGAGGCCCACCGTGCTGTGGCCACCGCTCTGTCCGACGGAGGCGATGGGTTCGCCGCGTTCCACCCAGTCGCCGAGACGCACGTAGAGCGAATCCGCGGCACCGTAGAGCGACATGCGGTCGTCCCCGTGGTCGACGATGGCGAGTAGCCCGAAACCGCGAAGCCAATCCGCGAACGCTACCCGCCCCGGTGCGATGGACCGGACCTCGCTGCCGGTGGGCGCACGGAAGTAGACGCCCTGCCAGCGGGTTCGACGGGTTCGGGCTTCGCCGAAACGGTGCTGAACCTGACCCTCCACCGGCCATGGGAGATCGCCCTTGGCTCCGATCCCATCTTGCCTACCGACCGGACCCGAGTCCTGCTTGAGCCTGGCAAGAAGGGATCCGAGCCGCTCTCGGCTTGCCGCGAGCCGTTCGTGTTCGCGGCTCCTCGCGTTTAGGTCGGACTGCAGTTCCGAGATCAACCGAGCGCGTGATGTACGTTCGTTCGCGAGCGACTGTCGCTGCTCGAGCAGTGACCCCCGTAGCGCCTCGAGCTGTCGTTGTTGGTTGCCCAGTTCAGTCTCCGTCCGGCGGATCGCCTCGGCGGTGCCTCGGAGTTCGTTGATGACCTTGCCCCGGGTCTCGGCGAAACGCGTGTGGTAGCGAGCGAGGCGCTCGAAGGTGGCCGGATCCTCCTGGTTCAGCCATACCTTCAGCGGGTCGCGTTCCGAGAACCGCCAAGCGTCACGTAGGTGCGCCGAGACAAGCCGCTGTTGTTCGCGGCGGGCCTTGTCCAGGCGCCGACCCTCGGCGCGCAGCTTGTGGAGCTCGTCTTCGGCAGCGTCAACCTGGTCGTCGAGATTCCGGACCTGGCGGACGTTGTCCGCGATTTTATGGTCGACGTCGGCGAACTGGCGCTGGCGCTCGGTGAGGCGTGCGCCGGCGTCGTCGAGCCAGGTGTCGAGTGCGTTCAGTCGTTCGACGACGGTTGCCAGCTCGGACTGCGGGTCTTCGGCGCCATGAGTGCCGAATCCTAAGGCCAGGGCGGCGAGTGCCAGGTACTTCGGGAGGCCACGCGGGGGCGCGTGCAAGTGCGCGGCTCGGCGGATCACTGAACAGCGGCAAGCGCGGGCGCTCGCGTTTCGAGCATCGACTCCGCGGTCATCTCGGGCGGTTGGGGGAGACCCATCAACGCCAGCAGGGTCGGCGCGACATTGGCGAGGGCTCCCGTCCGGGCAAAGCGAACATCCAACGGCCCTGCGTAGACCAAGGGAACCTCGGCGAAGGTGTGTGCCGTGTGAGGTTGATCCACCTCCCGGTCGAGGAGGCATTCGACGTTGCCGTGGTCCGCTGTGACCAGGCACTGCGAACCCGTCTGCGCAAGTGCCTCGACGATCCGCCCGAGGCAGTGGTCGATGGTCTCCACGGCACGGACGGATGCGTCGAAAACGCCCGTGTGGCCGACCATGTCGCCGTTGGCGTAGTTGCAGACGATGGCGTCGTAGCAGCGCCTGTGGATGGCGTCCACCAGTCGGTCGGTGACCTCGACAGCGCTCATGGCGGGCGCGAGGTCGTAGGTCGCTACCTTGGGGGAGGGCACCAGGATCCGGTCCTCGCCGGCGAACGGCGCTTCACGGCCGCCGGAGAAGAAATACGTCACGTGGGCGTACTTCTCCGTCTCGGCGATCCGCAGTTGGGTCTTGTCAGCGGCTTCCAGGCACTCGCCGAACGTTGCGTGCAAATGCTCGGGCGGGAAGGCTGGAATCGCAGCCATGTCTCCGGCATAGCGGGTGAGGGTCACGAACGCGGCGACGTCTGCCCGGCCTCGGCGTTCGAAATCGTCGAAGTCGTCTGCGGTGAACGCCCGGGTCAGCTGTCGAGCGCGGTCCGCACGGAAGTTCATGAACACGACGACATCGCCATCTGTGACGACGGCGGACTCGCCGGGGGATTGGATTGCACTCGGCTGAACGAACTCATCACTCTCGCCCCTGGTGTAAGCGGCCTCGAGCGCTACTTCGGGCGTCGAGAAGTGAAACGTCGTCTCCCCGTGCCGGAGCAGGTTGTAGGCGCGTTCGGTGCGCTCCCAACGCGCGTCCCGGTCCATGGCGTAGTAGCGACCCGTGACCGAGGCGATCGTTCCCGGGAAGCGCTGTCCGAACCGCGTGAGCGAGGCCAGTGCGCTCTTCGGGGGCACGTCGCGGCCGTCGAGAAAGGCGTGGAGGCGTACCCTGGCACCTTGGCCGGACGCGAGGGCGACCAAGGCGTGCAGATGGTCCTCGTGGCTGTGGACGCCGCCTGGGGAGAGCAGACCCATCACGTGCAGCACGCTGCCGCGCTCGATGGCGGTGGCGATCGCCTTGTGCAGGGACTCGTTGGTCGCGAACTCGCCAGTCTCGAGGGCACGGTCGATGCGTGTCAGGTCCTGATAGACGACCCGGCCCGCACCCAGGTTCATATGCCCCACCTCGGAGTTGCCCATCTGCCCGCCGGGCAGCCCGACACGGAGGCCGCAGGCGTCCAGACGCGCTTTCCCGGAGCCGGCCCACAACCGGTCCCAATGCGGTGTTCGGGCAGCGTGAATGGCGTTGTGGTCGGCCTCGTCGCGGAGCCCCCAGCCATCGAGCACGACTAGTAGGGTGGTTGGAGGCGTTGTCATTGATGGCGTCTTTGGAGCGCGGATTGCGCAACGTGATTTTAGCGGAGCCGACCCTATAATGCCCAAGCCTGTCGGCCTGGTGGCGCATTCAGGACATTGATGGAACAGCTCTTCGAATTCATCGGCAACCACCCGTTCCTCGTGGGCGCATTCCTGCTTACCTTCGCGCTCTTCGTGCGCAACGAGGTGGTCCGCGGCGGGCGGGTCGTGACCCCCCAGGAACTGGTCAACCTGGTGAACCGGGACGGCGCCGTCGTCATCGACGTGCGCGACGCCAAGGAGTTTGCCCAAGGCCATATCGTCGATGCGGTGAACGTGCCCCACGCGGCACTCGGAACGCGCGTCGGCGAACTGGACAAGTACAAGAGCAAGCCCGTCGTCGTGGCCTGCAAGATGGGACAGCACGCCGGTCCGGCTGGTACTGTGCTGCGCAAGGCGGGATTCGAGAACGTGGCGCGCCTCAAAGGCGGCGTGACCGGGTGGCTCAACGACAACCTGCCCGTGGTAAAGGGTTGATCGAGAATGGCTGAGACAGAGGGGCCGCAGCTCGCGATCGAGCGGATCTATCTGCGCGACGCATCCTTTGAGTCGCCGCGAGCGCCGGAGATTTTCGAAGGGACGTGGAACCCCCAGGTCCAGGTGGACATAAACACCCGTAGCAACCGCCTGGACGAGGTCCGACACGAAGTCGTCCTGACGCTGACCCTGAAAGCAAGGGCCGAGGACGACGTGACGATGATCGTCGAGTTGCAGCAGGCGGGCGTGTTCCGGCTGCAGGGGATGGATGACGAGGTTCGCCAGCAGGCGCTGGCCGTGACCTGCCCGAACATCCTGTTCCCGTACGCGCGCGAGGCCGTGGACGCCTTGGTCACCAAGGGTGCGTTTCCGGCGTTCATGCTGGCGCCGATCAGCTTCGAGGCGTTGTTCGCGGAGGCGAGGCGGCGGCGCGAGGCCGAGGGTGCCGGCGACGGCGTCATTGCCGACGACCGAAGCGTCAACTGAAACGCTTGTAGACCCGCACAAAACAAAACCGCGCTCTTGTTTTGCTCCTGATCAAGCCCATCGGCGGGCTTGATCCGAGGTTTCCTAGCGGCGACGCCGCTCGCCCGATTTTCAGCCGACGTCGATACCCAGCTCCGCCAGCTTGCGCGTCAGCGTGTTTCGTCCCCAACCCAAGAGGTTCGCGGCATCGCGCTTGCGCCCCCCGGTCTTCTCCAGGGCGACCCGTATCATGGTCTCCTCGAACGTAGGTGTTGCTTCGTCCAAGAGGCTCGTGCCGCCCTGCTGCAGCCGGTCGCGGGCCCAGGTGGCGAGCGACGTCTGCCAGTCGACGAGTTCGCCTTTGCCTTCGGATCCGTGCAGTTCGGCGGGCAGGTCGTCTAGGTGAATCTCGCGTCCTGGCGCCATCACGGTCAGCCAGTTGCAGGTGTTCTCCAGCTGGCGAACGTTGCCGGGCCACTCCAGCGTCTGTAGGTACGCCAGCGTCTCATCGCGCAGCACCTTGTGTTCTGCGCCGAGGTCGTGGGCGGCCTTGGCGAGGAAGTGCTCGGCCAAGATCGGGATGTCCGAACGCCGTTCCGCGAGGGTTGGGATGTGTACGCGGATCACGTTCAGGCGGTGATACAGGTCCTCCCGGAACGTGCCGTTGGCGACCAACGCACGGAGATCCCGGTGGGTGGCCGTGATGATGCGCACGTCCACCTTGACGCTGGTCCGGCCTCCGACGCGGAAGAACTCGCCCTCGGCGAGCACGCGCAACAGCCGGGTCTGTGCGTCCGCCGGCATGTCGCCGATCTCGTCGAGGAAGAGCGTTCCCCCGTTCGCCTGCTCGAAACGGCCGATGCGCTGGTCCTTGGCACCGGTGAACGCGCCGCGTTCGTGGCCGAAGAGCTCCGACTCGATGAGTTCGCTGGGGATCGCGGCCATGTTCAGTGCGACCAGGGCGTTGCCCGAGCGGGGACTGTGGCGGTGCAGGGCGCGGGCGACCAGTTCCTTGCCAGTACCGGAAGCCCCCTCGATCATTACCGTGATGTTGGACTGGGCGAGGCGCCCGATGGCACGGAACACCTCCTGCATCGCCGGCGCCTTGCCGATGATCTCCGTGTCGTCCACCGTCGGATCCGGTTCGGCGGTTCCAGCCTGCTCGCGCCTGATCAGGACGGCGCGGGAGACCGTGGCGAGAGCTTCGTCCACATCGAAGGGTTTCGGCAGGTATTCGAATGCCCCCGCCTGGTAGGAACTCACGGCGCTGTCTAGGTCGGAGTGCGCAGTCATTATGATCACCGGCACGTCGGGATGACGGTCGGACAGGATCGACAGCAGTTCGAGTCCGTCGCGGTCCGGCATGCGGATGTCCGAAATCACGGCGTCCGGCGTTTCGTAGTCGATGCGCTCGAGGAGGTCGTCGGCGTTGTGGAACGACTCAGTGCCGTAGCCCGCCTGGGATAGCGCGCGCTCGAGCACCCAGCGGATGGAACTGTCGTCGTCGACGATCCAGACACGTTCGCCTGCTGGTTGCTCGGCGAGATGCTCAGTGGTCATTGGATTTCTCCAGGTTGGTCGCTGCGCCATTGGCCAGCACCTGCCTGATTGGCAGGTAGAACGAGAACACCGTTCGTCCGCTTTCACTTTCGCATTCGACTAGGCCGTTGTGCTGGGCAAGAATCGTCTGCGTGATCGCCAGACCCAGCCCCGAGCCCTCCGGCCGGCCGCTGATCATGGGATAGAAGATGCGATCGGCGATGTCCGCCGGTACCCCGGGTCCGTTGTCAATGAAGTCGACATTCGCCACGAGGCGGTGTCGCGTGGGGCCGATGGTGAATTGGCGCACGACGCGGGTCGAGAGCGTGATCTTCGGATCGGGCGTGTCCGTGAGAGCGAGCGCCGCGTTGTTCAGTACGTTGAGCGTGGCTTGCACGAGTTGCTCGAAGTCGGCTTCGACCTCGGGCAGGCTGGGGTCGTAGGATCGTTCGAACGTGATCCGCGACGGGCACTCGGCGTCCAGCAGCTTCACCACGCGCTCGATGACGTGGTGGACGTTGACCGGCGCGAAGTTTAGCTTGCCGTTCGGACCCAGGATGCGGTCGACGAGGTTCCGTAGCCGGTCGGCTTCCGAGATGATCACCGCGGTGTACTCGCGCTCGTCACCGTCGAGCTGCCGGTCTAGCAGCTGAGCGGCGCCGCGAATACCCCCCAGCGGGTTCTTGATCTCGTGGGCGAGGCCGCGACCCAGCTTGCGCATGGTCTCCTGAAGCGTCACGTGACGATCATCCCGGTCGATGCGCATGATGCGGTCCAGACGTTCGAACTCCACGAGAAGCTCGGTCTCGGACAATGGTGCGATGGAGTAGTTGACCCGGATCATTCCCTCGGCGACGTACAGGGGAACCTCGCGCTTG
Source organism: Gammaproteobacteria bacterium (assembly GCA_009839505.1). Lineage (GTDB taxonomy): Bacteria > Pseudomonadota > Gammaproteobacteria > Pseudomonadales > Azotimanducaceae > VXYL01. The sequence goes on along the minus strand of VXPO01000104.1, from coordinate 2,735 downwards.
GTGAACGGTTGTCCGGTGTCGAGCACGCCCTGCAGAACGGCGGACGTGGCGTGCGGGTCGCGCATCAGGTCGACGAGTGGGACACCCACCGCCCGCGCTTCGCTGCGCCCCAACATCGCCTGCGCGGATTGGTTCAGATAGGAGATGCGGAACGACCGGTCGCTGGCGGCGTCGACGACAGCGACCGCCGTGGTGAGCTGATCGAGAATGTCCCGGTAGGTGGCCACGGATCAATTCTCAGCAAGAAACATTCCACTAAACTCCTCGACGAGCGGTAGGAGCGACCTTTGTGGTCGTCCGCATCCGAAGCACCGCAAGCCCGTCGGAACGCTCGTTGGGCGTCTCCGGTAGTGCCCGTTGCGCCCATCTGTCAGGCGCCGGTCTGTCAGGGACACCCACCTTTCGGTTCGGGACACCCACCGCCTCCCGCGCCTCTTGCCAACGCCCGCTATCGCTCGCTAACGCGCGTGGTCGCTCGGGACACTTCTCGGACTGGGACGGCCAGCGCAAGCCAGAGGCATTGTGCACCAATTTAGTGCGTCTTTGCCTCTGCGGTCAAATTTGGTGCATGGCGGCTCACTCCCGGACGACTTCGATCCGAACGAGGATGTCGTCCGCACGCTCTTCGCAATCCAACACGCGATGGCCATGTACCCGGCACCACGCGGGAATGTCCTGCATCACGCCGGGGTCGGTGGCCGTGATTTCAAGTATTGCGCCGTCGGTGAGATCTTTGACTCGGTCCTGGATGCGAATCACGGGCAAGGGGCAGAGCAGGCCGCGTGCATCCAGGGTGTGCACCGCGGTCATGCGCCCAGTTGCCAGGCGGGTTCCAATTGGGTTGGCGCCAACGGCGGCACGCGCAGTTCCTCGATCGCACCGGAGAGATGGTGCACCTCGACGCTGACCTCGTCCGCGGTGCGGCCTTGGGAGTAGCGGGCCGCGATCCGCGCGGCTAGGACGAGGTCGTCGGCATCCGGGGTGCCATCGATCAGTGTCAGTGGCCCGGTGTGGCTCAACGTAGTGAGATGCAGGAAGCGCTTGCGGTACCCGGCGAGAAAGTTGTTCTCGCCTTCCTCGCGGCCGACGATCAGTTTGTAGTGTGATGCGGGGCGGATGTGGCGGCCGACCTTCAGCAGCATGATGTCGTCGAAGTCGTAGTCGCGGAGGCCGCGCGACGTCCACAGGTCGGCGAGTTTGCCTGCGTAGCTCTCGTCGGTGAGAAAGCAGCAGCCGCCCGCCGGCTGAGCGTAGTCGGAGAAGCCGAAACTCTTTGCGAGGGCCATCTGTGGCTTTCGGTCACGACCGTGGAAGCCGTAGAGCCTGTCGCGATCCACCCAGCCTTCGCGTTCCGGCAGCGTCGGCGGCAGGTTGTGCGCGGTGAGCGGACGCAGCAGCCGGGCTCCGGCACCGGACTCTTGGGCGATCAACGGCATGGTATCGGCGCGCTGGGACTTTGGCCGTTGCCCGACCACTTCGCCGGTGATGACGAAGTCGTAGCCGCGACCGAGAACGTCTGCGACCAAGGCTTTGTTGACCATGAAGATCTTGCAGTCGAGGCAGGGGTTGAGGTTGGCACCGTAGCCGTGCTTCGGATTCAGCACGATGTCCTTGTATTCGTCGATGACGTCGACGATGTGCAGCTTTATGCCAAGTTGCTCGGCCACCCAAAGGGCATTGTTGCGCTTCTCCCGCGACCGGTCCTTGCGGCGAATTGCATGCGTATGTCCCTCCACGCAAAAGCCCGTGAAGAAGTTGACGCCTTCCACGTCCACACCTTGGTCGAGCACGACCTTGGCGGCGAGCATGGAGTCGAGGCCACCGGAAATCAGCGCCGCCGCCCGCTTCCGGGTGGACGTTGGTTGACTTTGGGGTTGCGCCGCCATAACCGCTCCATTTTACTCTCCTCGGTTTGCGGCCACTTGGGGAGCGATGGGGTATGCGGGCACTGCTCCAGCGGGTGAATGAGGCATCGGTATCGGTGGGCGGTCGCGAGATCGCCGCTGTGGGAAGGGGCCTCCTAGTGCTGGTGGGCGTCTTCACGGACGACGACGAGACCGCCGCGCAACGACTCGCCGAGCGCACCCTCGCCGCGCGAGTTTTCCCCGACGACGCCAAACCGATGAACCGATCCGTTGTGGATATCGGCGGTGCGATCCTCGTGGTCTCACAGTTCACCTTGGCAGCGGACACCAGCCGCGGTAATCGCCCGGGTTTCGGACCGGCGGCATCGCCCGAAATGGCGCACCGAATCTACGATCACTACGTGGAGTGCCTTCGGGACACGGGTACAAGGGTCGCCGTCGGCGAGTTCGGAGCCGACATGCAGGTCGCCCTGGTCAACGACGGTCCGGTTACGATCCTGCTGGACGCCCACTAGGTGCGACCCTTCGCCTCATGCCCTTAGGACAGGGACACCCACTACGACAGGGACACCCACCGTTGCCCTTAGGACAGGGACACCCACTACGACAGGGACACCCACCGTCGATTGCGCCTAAGCGGGGACACCCACCGTCGATTACGGGGTACCGAGACCGTCGAACTCGCTCGTCGGCGACAAGAACGAACGCGTCGTCGCCGTCGGGGCGGATGGGCGGGGCGGTCCCGGGCCTCGGGAACGGGCTTGGGCGGAACGCGGCCACGGGCGGTCCGCCGCGGACGCGGCGAGGCCGGACGGCTCAGGCGATGGCGGGGAGCCAGCGGGGCGCGGCCTGCTTCACGATTCGCTGCTC
>VXPO01000031.1 GCA_009839505.1 Gammaproteobacteria bacterium | reverse complement strand
ACGTGGTGAAGCGGACGCCGACGGAGGTTCGGCGGGCGCTGGCGTACGTGCTGCTCAACGTCCGCAAGCACTACCGGGAGAGATGCCGCAGGAAACCGCCGGCGGTGCTGGACGGGGCGAGTTCCGGGCTCTGGTTCGACGGCTGGAAAGGCAGGGAGCCGCCGCCGTTCGGCCGCTACGCGGACGCGGACCGCGATCGCGAGGTGGCCGCCCCGCACACGTGGCTCATGCAGAAGGGCTGGCGGCGGATCGGGTTGATCGATCCGGCGGAGGTGCCGGGCGGGAATCACTAGGCCGAAGGCGGGCGGACGGCACGCCGAGTCAGCACTGTGGCCTTGGCTCGCTCGGCGACGTGGCGCACCTATGAGGGGTCGACTCCCCCCTTGCGTGCACCGTGGTACGGTTGCGCCGGGGGCACCATTCCACGTTCGAGGAGTCATGGCTTCTGGCCTAAGAATCGGCATCGTCGCCGGCGAAGCGTCCGGTGACATCCTCGGCGGACGGCTGATGCGGGCCATTCGCGAGCGCAGACCTGATGTTCGGTTCACCGGTGTCGGTGGCGACACGATGCTCGCCGAGGGGCTTGAAGCACTCGCCCCGTTGAGTGCGCTGTCGATCAACGGCATCAAGGATCCGCTGCTGCGTCTTCCGAGCCTCTACCGGTTGTTGCGACGGCTTTGCGGGCACTTCGTCGGCGAAGGAATGGACGTCGTGGTGGGCGTCGACTTCAACGTCTTCAACCTGATGTTGGAACGCCGCGTGCGGGAACGGGGGATACCCACCGCCCACTACGTGAGCCCATCGGTCTACTTCTGGCGCCGCGGTCGGGTTAAGCGCATCGTACGTGCGGCCGACGTGGTGCTCACACTGTTTCCGTTCGAACCCGTGTTCTACCAAAAGCGAGGTGGACGGGCGGTGTTCGTCGGCCATCCGCTGGCCGACGACATCGGTCTGGACGACGGTTCCGACCGCGGCAGGCGGCGCAACCGGGAAGCGCTTGGGATCGAAGCAGACCGTTGCGTGATCGCCCTCCTGCCGGGCAGCCGCCGCTCCGAAATCGCTTTCATGGGACAGATGTTCCTCGACGCGGCCCGCCACTTGCACAACGAGTTGACCAATCCCCTGTTCCTCATTCCCACGCCGACGCGCGAGGTCGTGGACAAGGTCGAGGCGCTCGTCGCGGCCGGCGGGAGCGTCGGCGGTCCCGACGTGAGGGTGGTCCACGGTCACTCCCGAGAGGTCATCGCGGCCGCCGACATGGTGCTTACCAAGTCGGGTACGGCAACCCTTGAAACCATGCTCCTGCGGCGGCCCATGGTCGTGGCCTATAAGCTCGGCGCGCTGACGGCGTGGCTCGTGCGGCGACTGCAGAAATCCGACTACGTTGCGTTGCCGAACATCCTCGCTGGGCGCCAGTTGGTACCGGAACTGCTACAGCAGGATGCCGATCCCGAACGTCTGGCCAAGGCGTTGATCGCCCAGTTCCGGCGCGCCCAGTCGGATGGTGAGTACCGGCGTGCGTGCGAACACTGGCACGGCCAACTCCGCCAAGGTGGTGCAGACAAGGCGGCCGAAACGGTCTTGGCGCTAGCTGGAGACTGACGATCTGGGGACTTTGACACTTGATATGGATGGCAAATTGGCTATAGAGGATCGATGATCCTGAGCAGCATCGTCCGCGAGGCCCGTAGGCGCGCCGGTCTCACGCAGACCAAGCTGGCCGCACGTTTTCGCGTGCCGTTTTGAAGCAAAACGGCGACATCCGCCGTTGCTGCCTTTACAATCCATCTCGGTTTCCACGGAGGGGCGATGCGGGATCTGTTCGGCGAACGCGGCGTGTTGGCGAACGGCGTCGACATCGCCGGCGTCGACGAGGTTGGACGGGGCCCGCTGGCCGGCCCGGTGGTCGCAGGCGCGGTGGTCCTTGATCCCGCACATCGAATCAAGGGTCTCAAGGACTCCAAGGAACTCGATCCGAACGAACGCGAGGAACTGGCGGCGCTGATCCGCGAACGCGCCATCGCTTGGGCGTTGGGTCGTGCGGAGGTGGCCGAGATCGATCGCATCAACATCCTCCGGGCGACCCTGGTGGCGATGCGGCGGGCCGTCGAAGCGCTCACTGCCGACGTGCGGGTCGCCTACATCGACGGCAATACGGCCCCGATGCTGCCGGATTGCGCGGCGGTCACTGTCGTTGGGGGGGACGCCACGGTACCCGCCATCAGCGCCGCGTCCATCATCGCCAAGGTCGCCCGGGACGAGGAAATGATCGCGGCATCCGCGAGCTACCCCGGTTATGGATTCGAGTGTCACAAGGGCTACGCCACCGCGTCCCACCTCGCAGCGCTGCGCGAGCTGGGACCGACCCCGCTGCACCGCCGCTCGTTCGCTCCTGTGGAAGACGCCTGTGCACGTCAGACGCAGTTGTTCGCGGACGTGACACCGTGAGCGAAGTCGAACTCGAAGAACGGTCCGAGGCGGTCGCCGCAGACGACCCGGTTTCCGCGTCCGCCGAGCGCTACCCGGCCGGGGATGAGGCGGCCACCTGTGGGTTTGTCCATCTCGCTGTACACAGCGAGTACTCCGTCAGTGACGGATTGGTCAAGGTCAAGGACTTGGCGGCGCGCGTGGCCGAACTGGGCATGCCGGCCGTGGCACTCACGGACCGGGCGAACCTCTTCGGCCTGGTGAAGTTCTACAAGGCGTGTCGCGAAGCCGGCGTCAAGGCCCTGGTCGGTGCCGACCTCGACTACGAGGATCCCGTGGCGGGCGCTGGCGTTTGTCGGGTCTTGGTGGCTTCCGTAACGGGGTACCGGAACCTGTTGCGCCTTGTGTCGGCAGCCTATACGGGCTCGTCGGGGCAGGGTGAACTGCCGACGCCGGATCGCTCGGCGCCCCATGGTCGGGTGACCCGCCAGGCCGTGTTCGACGCCTCGGAGGGCTTGATTGTTCTGATCGGCGCCGGCAGCGATGTGGGCGCCGCCTTGAAACGGCGGGATGTGGAGGCTGCCCGACAGCGCTTGGCGGCTTGGCGGCATGCGTTTTCAGACCGTGTCTACGTCGAGGTGGTGCGTGCAGGACGTCCAGGGGACGACCCGTTCGTCCTGGACGCCGTGCAACTCGCGGCCGGGCAGGGGATCCCCTTGGTGGCCACCAACGACGTCCGCTTCCTCGACCGGGACGACTTCGAAGCGCACGAGACCCGGGTGTGCATCCAGGAAGGCCGCGTGCTGGACGATTCGCGCCGCGAACGGCGCTACCGCGAGGAGCAGTACCTACGCACCCCCGAAGAGATGCAGGCGCTGTTCGCCGATCTTCCCGAAGCCCTTGAAAATACGGTCGAAATCGCGAAACGCTGCAGCTGCGAAATCGAGTTGGGTGAGCACCATCTCCCACATCCGCCCGTGCCCAAGGATCGGTCGGAGGAGACACTGCTCGACCATCGCACGCGGTCCGGCCTGGAACGCTATGTCGAGGATCTGGCTCAGGCCGATGGCGATGTGGACGTGGAGCGCTACCGGGCACGCCTGGACTACGAGCTCGGGATCGTCAACGAGATGGGCTTCGCGGGGTATTTCCTCATTGTCGAGGAGTTCGTCAACTGGGCTCGCGACAACGGCGTTCCGGTGGGCTGCCGGGGCTCCGGTGCGGCTTCACTCGTGGCTTTCTGTCTGCACATCACCGACCTCGACCCGCTCCGCTACGACCTGTTGTTCGAACGTCTGCTGAATCCCGAGCGCGTATCCATGCCGGACTTCGACATCGACTTCTGCATGGAACGGCGCGAGGAGGTGCTGCACCACGTCGCTGAACTCTACGGCCACGACGCGGTCAGCCAGATCGTCACGTTCGGCACGATGGCGGCGAAGGCCGTGGTGCGCGACGTGGCGCGCGTACAGGGCAAGGCGTTCGGTCTTGCGGACCGGCTGTCGAAGTTGATCCCGTTCGAAGTCGGCATGACGCTGGCCAAGGCGATGGACCGTGAAGAAGAGCTGCGCAACTTCGTTGCCGAGAATGAGGACGCGCAGGAAATCATGGACATGGCCTACCGGCTCGAAGGAACGGTCCGCAACGTCGGCAAGCACGCCGGCGGCGTGGTCATCGCACCGACCGCGCTGACCGACTTCGTCCCGCTATACGCGGACCACGCGGGCGGTGCGGTGGTGTCCCAGTTCGATCTCTACGACGTGGAGGAAGCCGGGCTCGTCAAGTTCGACTTTCTGGGCTTAAAGACGCTGACCATCATCGACTGGGCGGCGGCGGCGATCAACGCCGACCGGACGGCTTCAGGCGAGGGCGCCCTCGACGTCAAGCATCTGCCTCTCGACGATCCTCGCACCTACGAGTTCCTCAAGGGCGCGAAGACCACGGCGATCTTCCAGCTCGAATCGGACGGCATGAAGGAACTCATCGCGAGGCTCCAGCCGGATTCCATCGAGGACATCATCGCCCTGGTGGCGCTGTTCCGTCCCGGACCGCTGCAGTCCGGCGCGGTGGACGACTACATCGGCCGCAAGCACGGTCGCTCGCCGATCCGTTATCCGCACGCGGTGCTGGAAGGAGCGTTGTCCAGCACCTACGGCGTGATGCTCTACCAGGAGCAGGTGATGACCATGGCCCAGCTGCTCGCCGGCTTCTCCTTGGGGCAGGCGGATCTGCTGCGCCGCGCCATGGCCAAGAAAAAGCCCGAGGAAATGGTCGAGATGCGCACCATGTTCCTTGAAGGAACCCGGGGCAAGGGTGTCGACGACCGCGTGGCCAATGAGATTTTCGACCAGGTGGAGAAGTTCGCGGGCTATGCGTTCCCAAAGGCGCATGCGGCCAGCTACGCCCTGTTGACCTTCCGCACTGCGTATCTCAAGGCCCACTACCCGGCCCACTTCATGGCCGCGGTCCTGTCGGCGGACATGCAGAACATCGACAAGGTGGTCACCCTCGTCGACGAGGTCCGACGAATGGAGCTCCGCGTCCTTCCGCCGGACGTCAACGAGAGCGAGTTCCGCTTCCGCGCCATTGGCGACGGCATTCGCTATGGCCTGGGCGCGGTCCGGGGTCTCGGAGCCGGCCCGGTGGAGACGATCGTCGAGGAACGCGAGCGTGACGGGCCTTTCCAGGGCATTGACGACTTCTGCCACCGGGTCGACTCGCGGCGGGCGAACAAGCGCGTCCTCGAGGCCCTGATCCGCTCGGGTGCCATGGACTCCTTCGCCCGGGACGACGAGGCCGCGGACGCCGTGCGGGCGCGTCTATTGGAGGAGTTGCCGGACGCGGTCCAGGGTGCGGAGCAGTCGGCCCGCGATGCGCAATTGGCCATCGAGGACATGTTCGGCGGCGTGTCCGAACCGACCCGTATCGTTGCCCGGCGCGAGGTTCGTCCACTCACTGCCCACGAACGACTCGATGGCGAGAAGGACACCCTCGGGCTGTACCTGACCGGGCATCCGGTGGACGACCACCTGCAGGAGATCCGCCTGTTCTGCCCCACCGAGATCGGCCATCTGCGGGCGCAGGAGGGGGTTCAGAACGCCGCCGGCGTGGTGGTCTCCAGCCGCACCCGCCGAGGCCGGCGGGGCGCGATGGGCTTTGTCGAACTCGACGACAAGAGCGGACGCATCGAAGTCAACGTCTTTGGCGAGGTTTATGAGCAGAACCGCGCCAAGCTGGAAAAGGACGCCGTCCTAGTGGTCGAGGGCACAGTCCAACGCGACGAGTTCACCCAAGGTCTGAAGCTCAGGGCCGAACGGATTATGACCCTGACGGAGGCACGCACCCGTCGTGCCAACGGGATCATTGTCCGGCTTGTCCACGACGCTACCGGGGAAGTCGTCCACACCCTGAAGCGCACGCTCGCACGCCACGCGAATGGCAGGGGCTCACCGGTGGTGATCGACTACGTCGCCGCGGGCGCTTGTGGGCGTGTCGAGTTGGGCAATGCTTGGCGGGTCGACGCCAGCGACGCCCTGCTCGACGAATTGCGCGAAGGCCTTGGGGCCGGTGCCGTTTCCGTGGACTATGGTCGCTAGCCCGGATGTAAGACCCAATCAGTTGCGCAGTCGTGCAAGCGACCTTGTGAGATATGCCGGCTAGGATCAACGCCGCATTGGAGTCCTCGGAGGCACTCCGCCCCTTCTTCGAAAACACCGCGGAATCGACCCTCTGGATTGGTTTCAGCGGCGGTGTCGACTCCACGGTGCTGCTGCATGGGCTGCGGCACATTCGCCGGGCCGTAGCCGTTCACATCGACCACGGTCTCGTTGCGGAGGCTTCCTCGTGGGTGCTGCATTGTTCGGCCGTGGCGGTCGAGATGGGTGTCACATTCGAGCATCGATCCGTGAAGGTGGCTGCCGCCGGCAGTCGTGAAGGCGCGGCGAGGACAGCGCGCCATGCGGTCTGGCGGTCGCTGGTAAAGCCCGGGGACGTGCTCGTCCTCGGCCATCACGCGGACGATCAGGCGGAGACCCGGGTATGGCAGCTCCTCACGGGACGTGAGCCCGGCGGAATGCCCGCCGAACGACCGCTCGGCTCCGGACGCTTGGTCCGGCCGTTGCTGGGCATCCGCCGTCGCGAGATCCTCGACTACGCCGAACGACACGGGCTGCGTTGGATCGAGGATCCGTCGAACGCCGACCTCGCCATCGACCGCAATCGCATCCGCCACCAGGTGATGCCGCGTCTCGAAGCACGCCATCCTGGCGCCGTGGAACGCCTTGCAGCGGCTCGGCGTTCGCCCGCGGAACGCCTGGCACCGTTGCCGGTGTGTGACGCGGACGAGCGGAACGTCGAGGCTTGGCTGCTGGCCGGTGGACTCCCGGTGTCGGCGAACGCGGTTGCCGAGATCCGGCGTCAAAGCGATGCGGCCCCGGACCGCAATCCGCGTGTGCGCATTGCCCCGGGTATCGAAGCATGGCGCTACGTGGGCGCATGGCACCGTGTTCGCGAACGCGATCGGCCAACGCCGGGAGGAACGCTGGTCGCAGGAAAGGCTCTCGAACTAGCCACGGGAGCCTTGACCTGGCGGTCGGTATTGCGTGGGCTGCCGGCCGATCTCGCGCTTTCGGTGCGGTTTCGCGGTGGTGGCGAACGCCTGCGTCCAGACGGCCGCAACGTCACCAAGACCGTGAAGGCCTTGTTCCAGGAAGCGCACGTCCCGCCTTGGCAACGGCCCGCGTGGCCGTTGCTCTACGCCGAGGATCGACTCGTCGCCGTCCCGGGTCTCGCAGTTGCGGCCGAGGCAGTTGTGAATGGCGGCCTCGAACCACGTTGGTCACCCTCGGCCTGACGCGCATCCAGAACAGATTCCGCAAGCGAAATCTCGGGCGACTGCGTAGCGGCCGCGTCCTACGCGAATAGCTCGCCGACGCTTTCGCCGGTGTGGATGCGGCGGATGGCCTCTGCCAACAGGGGTGCAACCGACAGTACGGTCATCTTGTCGAGGCGCTTGTCGGCCGCGACGTCGACGGTGTTGGTGACGGTCAGCGTCTCGATGGTCGGGTCGGCCATGTTGGCGATCGCATTGCCGACCAGGACGCCGTGGGTCGCGCCGGCGATGACCCGACGGACCCCCGCCTGGGTGAGCGTGCGCGCGGTCTCGACCATGGTGCCGCCGGTGGAGATCTCGTCCTCGAAGACGATGGCGTCCTTGTCCCGCACATCGCCGACCACGTGCCCTTGGCGCACCTCGGTGTCGCTCACCCGGCGCTTGTCGATTATGGCTAGCGGCAGACTCAGGCGCGAGGCGAACTTGCCGGCGCGCTTGGCGCCGCCAGCGTCCGAGGCGACGATCACCGCGTTGTCCATTTCGCAGGTCTTCCTGATGTGGTCGGCGACGATGGGAATGGCCGTCAGGTGGTCGACGGGAATGCTGAAGAATCCGTGCACCTGTTCGGCGTGCAGGTCCATGGTGAGCACCCGGTGGGCGCCGGCGGTCTGCAGCAGATCGGCGATCAGGCGACCGGCGATGGAGATGCGTGGCGCGTCTTTCTTGTCCGAACGGGCGTAGGAAAAGTACGGAATCACGGCGGTGATACGCCGCGCTGAGGCACTGCGCAGGGCATCCAAGGTGATGAGCAGCTCCAGAATGCGGTCGCTCGCCGGCTCGGTGAACGCCTGCACCACGAACGTGTCTCGTTCGCGGACGTTCTCGTCGATCTGCACCGACAGGTTGTCGTTGGAATAGCGCGAGATTGTCAGGCTGCTGCGCTCGATGCCCAGACAACCGCAGATCTCGTCGGTCAGATCCGGATTGGATCGGCCCGCGAATACGCGCAGTTGGTCGTTCATTCCGGATGCTTGTGCCATGTCGACCTCCTCAATTGGCTTCGCTCGTCCGGCGACCGTCGAGGCCGGCGAGTTTGCTGCGTTGCGCCTCGAGGGCGTCGAGTTCCTTAGCTAGCGTCAGGGCCTTTTGCCGCTCTTTGGCGACCACGGGCGGGGGGGCCTTGGCGACGAAATTGGCGTTGGCGAGCTTGCCCTCGGCGCGGCGAAGTTCGTTCGTCAGCTTGTCGACCTCCTTGGTCAGGCGCCGTCGTTCGGCCTCGACGTCGATGAGTCCCGCCATCGGCACCATGACCTTCAAGGGCTCCGAGGCGCGGTCGGGCGGCTCTGCCGCACCGTCGCCGGAGGTTTGTCCGCCGGCGAGTTGTACGGAGACCGGAGGTGGTTCTTCGTCCGCGGCGAGCCAGCGCACCTCACTGACCTTGGCCAGGCGCCCGAGAAGGGAGCGGGTCTCCTCGAGCCGTTGCCGGTCGGTAGCGGTTCCACCTTGGAGCAGGAGGGCGACTTCGGTACCCGGGGGGACTTTCAACTCACCCCGGATGTTGCGCACCGCCGTGACCGTGTCCTGCAGCCACCCGATGACGGCCTCGGCCTGTGGGTCGTGATGGATGTCGTCGGCGTCCGGGAACGGCTGGCGCATGATCGTGTCCGCATCGGCGGAAGCACCGGTCAGTGGTGCGATCCGCCGCCACAGGGTCTCCGTGATGAACGGCACGATGGGATGCGCCGTTCGGAGCAGCATGTCGAGGACGGCGAGCAGCGTTCGCTTGGCTGCACGGGCCTCGGCTGGACGCGCTACGGCATCGAATAGGGCCGGCTTGGTGAGCTCGACATACCAGTCGCAGTATTCGTGCCAGGCGAACTCGTAGACCGCGTTGGCGTACAGATCGAAACGATAATCTGCGAGGGCGCGATGCGCGGAGGATGCGAGGTGGCGCGTCCGAGAACGGATCCATCGGTCCGCCGGTGAGAGGGTGGCTTCGCCGTCGAGTTCGGCCCTGTCGCCGACATGGCCGAGCACGAACTTCGTGGCGTTCCAGAGCTTGTTGCAGAAGTTCCGGTAGCCCTCGATGCGTTTCAGGTCGAAGGCGAGATCGCGGCCCTGGGAGGCCATGGCACAAAACGTGAAACGCAGCGCATCGGTGCCGTAGGCGGGAATGCCGTCGGGATACTCCCGCAGCGTGCGCGCTGTGATTGCCTGGGCCATGCGCGGCTGGGTCATGTTCGCCGTCCGCTTGGCGACGAGGCCTTCGGTGGAGATCCCGTCGATTAGATCGAGGGGGTCGAGGCCGTTGCCTCGGGTCTTCGACATCTTGGCACCCTCGGCGTCTCGCACCATGCCGTGGATGTATACCTGCCGGAATGGCACCTCACCGGTGAACTTCAAGGTCATCATCACCATGCGGGCGACCCAGAAGAAGATGATGTCGTAGCCGGTTACCAGCACGTCCGTTGGATGGTAGGTGGCGAGTTCCGGCGTCCGCTCGGGCCAGCCGAGCGTACCGAACGTCCACAGCGCGGAAGAGAACCACGTGTCGAGGACGTCATCGTCTTGGCGCAACGCGGCGTCAGCGCCGAGTCCGGCCCGCTGGCGTGCCTCGTCTTCGGTGCGTCCGACATGAACTCGCCCGTCGGCGTCGTACCAGGCGGGTATGCGATGGCCCCACCACTGCTGGCGGCTGATGCACCAGTCCTGGATATCGCGCATCCAGGCGAAGTACATGTTCTCGTACTGGCGCGGCACGAACTCGACGTCACCGTCCTCCACGGCCTTGATCGCCGGCTCCGCCAAGGGTTTGATCTTCACGAACCACTGATCCGTTAGCCACGGTTCGATCACCGCGCCGGAGCGGTCGCCCCGCGGCACCGGCATGGCGCGTTCCTCGATCCGCTCGAGGAGTCCGGCCGCCTCTAGGTCGGCAACGATTCGGGTGCGCGCCTCGAACCGGTCCTGGCCCCGGTACGCCTCGGGTACGTTGTCGTTGATCCGGGCATCGGCGTCGAAAATGTTGACCAGTTCGAGATCGTGACGGGCTGCCACGGCGTTGTCGTTGAAGTCGTGGGCAGGTGTGATCTTGACGCATCCTGAGCCGAACTCGCGGTCCACGTAGTCGTCGGCGATGATAGGAATCCGTCTGCCGACCAGCGGCAGCAGAACCTCTTTGCCGACCAGCGTGCGGTAGCGTTCGTCCTCGGGATGCACCGCGACGGCGGTATCGCCCAGCATGGTCTCCGGGCGCGTGGTGGCGACCACCAGGTGATCCGCGCCGGAATCGGTCTTGGCGTCGTCGGCCAGGGGGTAGCGGAAGTGCCACAGGTGTCCCGGCTCCTCGTTGTTGTCCACCTCGAGATCGGAGATAGACGTCTTCAGGACCGGATCCCAGTTGACCAACCGTTTGCCGCGGTAGATGAGGCCCTCGTCGTAGAGCCGCACGAAGACTTCGATCACGGCCCGGGAGAACCCCTCGTCCATGGTGAAGCGCTCACGGCTCCAATCCACCGAGGAGCCCATGCGTCGGATCTGCCGGGAAATGTCTCCCCCGGTGGTACCCCGCCATTCCCAGACCTTGTCGATGAAGGCGTCGCGGCCGATGTCGGAAAGCGAGATGCCCTTGTCCAGGAGTTGTCGCTCGACCACCATTTGGGTCGCGATCTGGGCGTGGTCCGTGCCGGTCTGCCACAGTGCGTTCCGGCCACGCATCCGGTGGTAGCGCATGAGCGCGTCCATCAGCGTGTGCTGAAAGGCGTGGCCTATGTGCAGGCGGTCGGTGATGTTCGGCGGCGGGATGGCGATGCAGTAGGGCGCGCCGTTACCGTGCGGTACGAAGTAGCCGTCGCGTTCCCACTCGGCGTAAAGATCGGCCTCGATGGCGCGGGGATCGAAACTGCCGTCCATTTTCATTGCAGCGATGTTCCTGCGCGCCCCGTGGCGCTATTCCCAATCATCGAGTTCGTGGTGGAACAGAGGATAGCCGCCTTCACGGTAGCGGCGGTATTTGTCGCGCCCAGGCCCCCGATCGCTGGCCAGCACGACTTCCGAAACGCGGTCGAAGCGCCCAAAGAAACCGGGAATGTCGCCTGCCAGGTTGATCAGCACATCATCGTGGGACGGTTCCTCCTCCCCGTTGCCCACGGTCACCGGTTCCTTCCCGGAGGCGTCCTTGAGGCGCGCGTGGGGCAGGAACCGATCCGGCGGGTATTCCCAGAGAAGTTCGTCGAGATCGGCCGCGGCTGCTTCATCGGCCCGGATGTGGACGCGCTTGCCGGAGGTGGCGGCGCGATGCGCCAGCCGGCAGGTGAAGCGCCTTCTCGCGGCCTCGTCGACGTCCGGCAGGATGTAGAAGTCGACGCGCGTCATCCGCTGGCAGATGCCGCCTTCAAAAGGTATTCGAACAGCGCCGGCAGCGGTCGTCCGGAAGATCCCCGTCCGGCGACGTAGGCGGTTCCCGCGACGTCTAGATGGACCCAGGGGAATGCCTTGGTGAAGCGCGACAGGAAACAGGCGGCGACGATCGAACCTGCCGCCCGGCCGGCGCCGACGTTCCGGATGTCCGCGAAGGTGCTGTCGAGAACCTTCTGGTAGTCGTCCCACAACGGCATGCGCCACACGCGGTCGCCGGCGGCATCGCCCGCATCGGCGACGGCGTCGGCGAGGTCGTCATCGTTGGCATAGAGCGCACTGGCATGGGATCCCAGGGCCACCACCTGGGCTCCGGTCAGGGTGGCCACATCGATCACCGACGCCGGCTTGAAGCGTTCGGCGTAGGTCAGCGCGTCGCACAGAACCAGCCGCCCTTCGGCGTCCGTGTTGAGGATTTCCACGGTCTGGCCGGACATCGTGGTCACGATGTCGCTCGGTCGCGACGCCCGGCTGCCCGGCATGTTCTCCGCAGCAGCGGCGATGGCGATGAGATTGACCGGCAGTTCGCTCGCGATGGCGGCTTTCGCGGCACCCAGGACGGCAGCGGCGCCGCACATGTCGAACTTCATTTCCTCCATGCCGCTGCCCGGTTTCAGGTTGATGCCGCCGGTATCGAAGGTGATGCCCTTGCCGACAAGCACGATTGGTTGGTCGCCCCGTTTGCCCTGGCTGACATGGACGATGATCATCTTCGCTGGCGTTGCCGAGCCCCGGGTCACGGACAGGAACGCGCCCATGCCGAGTTCGGCCATCTTCGGCTCGTCGATTACGGACACCGTCACGTTGCTGTTGCCACGACCGAGTTTGCGCGCCTCCCGGGCGACAAAGCTCGGATTGCAGACGTTGGGCGGCTGGTTGCCGAGATCCTTGGCGAACGCGAGGCCGTCGTCTAAGGCTTGGGCGTGGGCCACCGCCCGCCGCGTGGCTGCCCGCCGGCGCGACAGCACCGCAACCTGACGCAGCTTGGCGGGTGAAGGCTTCTTGGACTTGTAGGCGCTGAAACGATAGGTCGCGTGTGCCACGGCCGCCAGCGCGATGCGGGCCTTGCGGTAAGTGATGTCCGCATCCGCACCCGGCTTGCCGCCGGCGTCGAAGTCGTCGAGGCATACCGTCGCGTGGCGTACGTCGAGGTTGGCGAGGGCCCCCGCCGCCGCGGTCATATCCCGGCGGAAGTCGGCAAGCGAGCCGTTTGCGTCGTCCTTTGCATCGGCACCGATGATCAGCAGGCGCGAGGGGGGCGAAGGGAGGTACACGCGGGCGACACCCCCGACCCGACCCTTGGTGCCTTCGAGCACAAGGCGCACCTGCTCTTCGACGCCTAGGGCCGCAGCGACGTCGGTGGCGGCCCGGCGCGCCACGACGAGACAATCGGTCGCCGCCGAGGCCACGTTCCCCGTTCTCGTTGCGTAACGCATAATCAGTTCCGACCCGCCTTGGGCGGGCATTCTAGCAGCCCGCTACCGTGGCGCTAGAATCCGCCGGGACGACGACAAGCGTCGCTCCCACGGGCTGCGCTGGCGAACCCGCTCGAAAATGGATAATGGACCGACACACCCGCGCTCCTCGACTCGCTACGTGGCGGCGCGCTATGTAGCGCGGGAGTTGCTGCTCGTGTTCCTCGCGGTGTTCGTGTTGTTGCTCGTCGTGGGTTTGAGCGCGCGCTTCATCGGTTTCGTCCAGGGCGCGGCCGCCGGACGCTTCACGGCGGAGGCCTTGTGGTTGCTGGTGGCGTTCCGCGTGCCGGAATTCGTTCAGGTGACCGCGCCGTTCGCACTGTTCATCTCGATCCTGCTGACCTTCGGGCGATTGCACGCGGAGCACGAGTACGCGGTCCTCGCAGGTGCTGGCGCGACCCCGGGGCGCATGGTCGGATGGCTCCTTGCGGTTTCGGTGCCGGTGGCCGTCCTGGTCGGCGTGTTGTCGCTGTCGATGACGCCCGAGGCGCGCAGGCTCTATTCCGAGTTGTCGCTCGAGCAGCTCGTCGATAGCGAACTCGACGCCTTCGTGCCGGGCGCCTTCCATATGGCCGCCAATGGGCGTCGAGTGACTTACGCTCGAACCGTGGACCGTCGCGCGAACCGCCTGGAAGGCGTGTTCATGGCGGAACGACGGGGGACGTTGGGCGTCACCGTGCTCGCCGAGGCTGGCCAGCAGCACCGTCTGCCCGAGACCGGCAGCCGCTTCCTCGAGCTGGTGAACGGTGTCCGCTACGAGGGACGTGCTGGTGAGACAGGCTACCGAGTCACCGAGTTCGCCCGGCTTGGACAGCGCATCGACCGCCGCGACCCCGTACCGCTGGCCGACGTGCGAGGACTTGACACCCTCGAACTGTCCGCGGCTGTACCCGAGGAGGCGGCCGAACTCAACGGTCGGATCGCGTGGCCGCTCATGGCGCTCATTGCGACGCTCGCCGCATTCGGGATGGCGCGTCCGCCGCCGAGGGCAGGTCGCTTCGCGCGCACGCTTCCAGGCGTTGGATTTTTTGTCGCCTACTACCTGGCGCTGGTGTTCGCTCAAGAAGGCTTGGCCGAGGGCATTCTGCCGTTGGCGGTCGGGCTTTGGCCGATCCACGGCGTCATGTTGGCCATCGCGGTCTGGCTGGTGGCGCGGGGCGCCGGACCGGCGGGTCGGAGACACTGACGGCTGTGCACGTTGATCGGTACATCGCAACCACGGTGCTCAAGTCGGTGGCGACCGTGCTGGCCTGCCTGCTGGTGCTCGTCACGCTCTTCACCTTGGTCGATGAGTTCCGCGACATCACACCCGGCTACACCAAGGGTCACGCCGTGATGTACGTGCTCTACACCATGCCGAGGCAGCTCTACGATCTCGTACCCTATGCAGCGTTCATTGGCGCGTTGGTGGGATTGGGAGTGCTCGCGAGTCGCACCGAGCTGACCGTGCTTCGCGCTGCGGGTGTGTCCCTGGTCCGGCTGTTCGTGTCGGCGTCGGTGCCGACGCTGCTCGTGGTCGGCGCCAACCAGGTCCTAGGCGAACTCGTAGCCCCGGCGGGCGAGACCGCGGCGAGTTCGATGAAGCTCCGCGTGCAACGCGGCGACGAGGCTGGACACATCATCTCGTCGCACTGGTATCGGGAAGGGCCGCTCTACACCGAGATCGGTGGCTACGCACAGGAGGGGGAACTGGTGGCGATCCGCCAGTACCGGGTCGAATCGGGCCGCCTCGTGTTGAGCCGCTATGCGGACAGCGCCGTGTTCGTGGCGGACGACGAGAGTCCGGGCCACTGGTTGCTCGAGGGTGTGGTGGAGACCCGCATCGGCCCTGATGGCACGAGCGTCCACCGCTACGACGAGCTGCCTTGGCGGAGTGCAACGGAACCGGAATTGTTGAGCGCCAAGGCGCTGTTCGACCCTGCGAAGCTCTCCTTCGCGGATCTCCACTTCCAGATCCGCTACATGCAGCGCGAGGGCCTCGATCCGACTCGCTACCAAGTCGCGTTCTGGGGCAAGGCGCTGCAACCCGTCGCCGTGCTCGGGCTGGTTCTCGTGGCCTTGGCCTTCGTGGTCGGGCCGTTGCGGCAAGCGGGGCTTGGCGCACGGTTAGGCGTGGGCATCGCCGTGGGTCTGGGCTTCAAGTACTTGGTCGACGTGTTCGGCCCCATGAGCGTGGTGTTCGCGATCCCTCCCTGGCTCGCAATGGCGATCCCGGTGGCGGTCTGCTGGTGTGCCGGGGCGCTGCTTCTCCGGCGAGTCTGAAACTATCGGGTCGAAGACCGCGTCGTCCGGCGAGGCGTGCGTACCACGACGCTCCGCGATAGGCGGTCCGACCAGGTCATCCGATCCTGGTCAAACCACATCCAGAAAAACCCGAGGCCGAGGGTGGCGAAGCTCGCGAGCCCGCCCACGAAGCGACCTAGCGCCTGGGTCGGTGTGAATCGGTCCTCGGATCGAATGCGCAACCGCCAGGCAAGCATCCCGAGGGTCTGGCCCCGCCAACACCAGAAGAACACCAGGAATAGGTACAGTTCGATAAACAACAGGCTCTGCACCCACGCCCCCACGACGGCATCGCCGATCACGGTCACCAGGATGACGATGGTCATCACCCAGACGGCGAGTACCACCAGGCCGTCGTAGAGGATCGCCGCGAAGCGGAAGCGCAACGGCGCGATGTGCACCGGCTCGTCTTCGGTAGGACAGTAAGGCGGCGGTTGGTGCTTGGTGTTCGAGTTGCCCACGCGGACAATCATGCGGCAAGCGTGCGCGGCTCGGCCAGTGCGGTCGAATTTGGCGTGACAGCTAGTGTCGTGTCCCATAAGTTTGTAGCACTTCAGAGCTCGCCCTGCGCGTCAATGCAAGCGCCCCAAAGCCGGGCCGGCGCTTCGCATTCGCTGTGCGCCGCCTTCGCCTCCGACCCAGCCACGCCGACCCATCAATGAACAATCGCATCCGGTCGCGTTGCTCCCGTATGCGTTTGTTCCATGATGGGCGTGGTCCCGCAGGCAATAGCGGGTTATTGGCAAGGGCCACAACGCAGCAGTGGCGTGCAGGGCGAGCTCCCGAAGGGCGCGCCCCACGGGTCCTGTGGCTGTGTTGCGCCCCTTGGCAATGACCCGCCATTCCCTGCGGGACGCGTCTTGCCACAGAACCCGTGGGGCACGCTGAAGTACTACAAACTTATGGGACACGACACTAGTCACCGGCTGGAAATGCTTACCCGACCCGGTACTATTCGTCGTTTCGCAGGGGGGACTATGACCGAACGAGTCGACCGCCACGGTCTTCGTGTGGCGAAGGAACTGGACGATTTCATTGCCGCGGAAGCGCTGCCCGGTACCGGCATCGGCGCCGAGACCTTCTGGTCCGGCTTCAGCGCTATCGTGCGCGACCTGACGCCGACGAACCGTGCTCTGCTCGCCAAACGCGACGAGCTGCAGTCGCAGATCGACGCCTGGCACCGCCAACGCCGCGGGCAACGGCACGACCTCGCGGCCTACAAGGCGTTTCTCGCTGAGATCGGCTATCTCGTCCCGGAGGGTGGTCCCTTCGAGATCGCCACGGCCAATGTGGACGATGAGATCGCCAACACGGCCGGCCCGCAGCTTGTCGTGCCGGTGATGAACGCCCGTTTCGCGCTGAACGCCGCCAACGCACGTTGGGGCAGTCTGTACGACGCCTTCTACGGCACCGACATCATCCCCGAGTCGCCGGGACGCGAGAAGGGCACGAGCTACAACCCGGCACGCGGCGAACGAGTCATCGAACACGCTGGCCGCGAACTTGACGCCATCGTTCCCCTCGATGGTGCGAGTCACGGCGATGCCACCGCATACCGAGTCGTGGACGAGGGCGATGGCCACAACCTGAGGGTTGTCACCACCGACGGCGAGGTTGGCCTCGGCGATCCCGCGCAGTTCGTCGGCTTCACGGGCGATGCGCCGGGCGAACCGGCGACCGTGGTTCTGCGCCACAACGGCCTGCACATCGAGATCCAGATCGATCGGACGCACGATGTCGGCGCCGCACATCCGGCCGGGATCAAGGACGTGCTGCTCGAGTCGGCCATCACAACGATCCAGGATTGCGAAGACTCCGTCGCGGCCGTGGACGCCGAGGACAAAACGCTTGTCTACCGCAACTGGCTGGGCCTGATGACGGGGCGCCTGGAGGAGACCTTCGAGAAGGGCGGCGAGACGGTACACCGCACCTTGGTGGATGATCGCACGTACACGTCCCGGGACGGTGGCGAGCTGACGTTGGCGGGGCGCAGCCTGCTGCTGGTTCGCAACGTCGGTCACCTGATGACCAACGACGCCGTGCTCGACGCGAACGGCGAGGAGGTGTTCGAGGGCATCCTCGATGCGGTGGTCACGAGCCTGTGCGCCGTGCACGACTTGAAGGGGCTCGGTAGCTACCGCAACAGTCGCACCGGGAGCGTGTACATCGTCAAGCCGAAGATGCACGGTCCCGAGGAGACGGCGTTCACCTGCGAACTCTTCAGCCGTGTAGAGGATGTTCTAGGTCTTGCTCGTAACACGCTGAAAATAGGGGTTATGGACGAGGAACGTCGAACCAGTCTCAACCTGCGAGAGTGCATCCGTATCGCCCGGGAACGCATCGTCTTCATCAACACGGGGTTCCTCGACCGCACGGGCGACGAGATTCACACCAGCATGCAGGCCGGCCCCATGGTGCGCAAGGAACCCATGAAGCAGGAGCGCTGGATCCTCGCCTACGAGGACGCCAACGTCGATGCCGGTCTCGCCACCGGCTTTCCCGGACGCGCGCAGATCGGCAAGGGCATGTGGCCCAAGCCCGACGAGATGCTGGAGATGCTGAACACCAAGGCGAACCACCCCACGGCGGGCGCGGATTGCGCCTGGGTGCCGTCGCCCACTGCCGCGACCCTGCACGCGCTGCACTACCACCGGGTGGATGTCGCCGACCGGCAGACAGAACTTGCCGCCCGCGCCCGCGCCAGTGTCGACGACATCCTGACGATCCCGCTTCTGGCCGGCGAAAACCTCGCGTCCGGCGACATCCAGCGAGAACTCGACAACAACGCCCAGGGCATCCTCGGCTACGTCGTGCGTTGGATCGACCAGGGCATCGGCTGCTCGAAGGTGCCGGACATCAACGACGTCGGCCTCATGGAGGACCGGGCCACCTGCCGAATCTCGAGCCAGCACATCGTCAACTGGCTGCACCACGGCATTGTCAGCGAGGCCCAGGTGAGGGAGACGCTCGAACGCATGGCCGCGGTCGTCGACCGCCAGAACGAAGACGACGAGAACTACCGCGACATGGCCCCGGACTTCGACGACAGCATCGCCTTCCAGGCCGCCAGCGACCTCGTCTTCAAGGGTCTCAGCCAGCCGAACGGCTATACGGAGCCGATCCTCCACGCCCGACGCCGCCAAGCCAAGGCACGCCCGTAGGGGCGACGCTTGTCGTTCGCTATCCGGTTGGATCCGATGAGCCGCAGACGAAACGTCCTCGTGTTTCGCTCGGCAATCGGTTGGCCGGCCGGTAGGCTGCTTGCGTTCTTGGGGCTCGTTACCGGTTCGATGGCCATATTGCTCATGACCCCGACGAGATACGCGCCGCTTGTGGTTGGGGTACTCATGCTCAACATCGCGACGGTGGTGTGGCTACTGGCAAGCACCTTGTACCGCATTCGCGATGGGGTCCTGACGGTCTCGTCCGGAATTCGCCGCCGGCGTATCGCCCTCGCGGATATCACGAACGTCACGCCTTGGCCGCACTCGTCTTGGCAGGTCGGGGAATTCGAGGACTTTAGCCAAGGGTCGAAACGCATCATGATCTCCTACGGCGAATCGAGAGTGTTCGTCTCGCCCAAGGACCAAGCAGGCTTCTTGGCGGCCTTGGGCTTCAAGGAGATGTCTGGCTGATGGCAGACGAGGAACCCGATGGCGTTTCTGGAGGTACCCCGCCGGAACCTCGACCTGATCCCGGGCTGCGCGGGGTGGACTACGCGGGGGTGAGCCCGCTGACGATTCCCGCGGAAGCCCTGGTCCGGTCGATCGAGGCACTGTCCAACCTGTTCTGGATATCCATCGCGGGCACGGTGGTGACGATCTTCCTCGCCGCGGTCGCCAACCTCGACGGGGCGGCCACCGGGTCGCTGGAGTTCGGCGAGTACCAGATTCCGCTGGCGGTACTGCCCATCGCGTGCCTGTCGTTCGCCATGTTCCTGTTGTGGCTGACCGCGGCGCGGCTCAGGATGCTCCTCGCCGCCTTGGGCGACGATGACCTCACGACGAACCTGGCGCGCGACATCTTCCGCCTGGACCCACCCGTCCTGGACGTCTTCGATGCGGGCAACCTCCGCTGGTTTGCGCTGCTGTCGGGATTCTCGATGCTGCTGTGGATCTGGAGCCTGTTCTTCGGCAGCAGCATCGGACTCATCTTCTCGGCCATCGTCATCCCGAGCGTCGCCGCATCCGAGGACGAGAGTCTGACGCTGCTCATCTACGCCGTTGCCACCCTGGCGACCATGGTCTATGGGGTCGCCCGGATCATTCCGTTGCTGCGCCGGATCCACGAGAAGCTCCACGACGAACGGCTGAAGGTCGGTCCGACGAGGATGGCAGTGGCGATCCTGGTCGTGGTCGCGGGAGTCCTGCTAACCAACCCGGAACTGCCGGGCGTCCTGGCCGCGGACGAGTATCGAATCGTGGGCCCGGCGCGCGCCAATGCGGTCGACGGCGAGACCCTGATCATGAAGGGCGAGACCATCGTCCTGCTCGGCATCGACGCGTTCCGCCCGGGTCAGACCTGTTTCGACCGCGAAGGCGCCCCCTACCCTTGTGGAGACCGGGCCACCGTGTATCTCCAGTCCCTGATCAGCGACGTCGACGTGCTTTGCTATGTCTACTACCCCAATCTGGGCATATGCGTACGCGTGCCCGAAGGGTCGCCGCTACCCGAAGACCTCGCCGACTTGTATGTTGAACAGAACCTCCAGGCGACAATGGTGGCTCGGGGGCTGGCATTGGCGGACAAGGGAGGCGCGGTTTACTTGGGTCCGCTGCAGGATCGGGCGCAACGCAACCGGGTCGGCGTTTGGCAGGGCGCGTTCGAGCCGCCCGGCCGACAGACCGGGACGCGTTGAGCGGCGACGGAGCGCCATAGCCGGTGGCCAGTCGCGATCGCCGTCGCCCGAACGTGCTGTTCGTCCTCACCGACGACCAAGGCGCGTGGGCCATGGGCTGTGCCGGCAACGACGAGATCCGCTCGCCCAACCTGGACCGCTTGGCACGGGAAGGAGTCCGTTTCGACAGCTTCTTCTGTACGTCGCCGGTATGTTCGCCCGCCCGGGCGTCGATCCTGACGGGTCGCATTCCGTCACAGCACGGGGTGCTCGATTTCCTGCACTTTCGACCGCGCGGGAGCGGGGACGAGAGTCCTGTGCCCACCGACAGCATTGCGTTCCTGGACGGCATGACGACCTACGCCGAGTTGCTCGGCCACCTCGGCTACGACACCTGCCTGTCGGGCAAGTGGCACTTGGGAGACGGCCTGACGCCACGGGCGGGCTTTCGGACGTGGAATCCCATGCCCTACGGTGCCAGCAACTACTACGGGGCACCCGTGGTGGAGGACGGCACGCTGTCGACGCACGAAGGCAGCTACGCGTCGGAGGTGTTCACCGACAACGCGCTTCGCTTCCTCGAGGGTCAAGCCGCGACGGAAAAGCCCTTCTGCCTGGCGGTGCATTTCACCGCGCCCCATAGGCCATGGGGTCGCGAACACCATCCCGCCGACCTGTGGGACGACTACCACACGAACTGTCCCTTCACGTCGGTCCCGGATACGGACGAGCCGCTTCCCGTCGGTTTCTACGCCACGCCCGTGGATCCCGACGTGCGCAGGCAGAACCTGGCCGGCTATTTCGCTGCGATCGAGGCGATGGACCGCAACCTCGGGCGACTGCTCGGCTGGCTCGACGAACATCGACTTCGGGAAAACACGCTCGTGGTCTTCATGAGCGACAACGGCATGAACATGGGCCACCACGGCCTGTACGGGAAGGGCAACGCCACCTGGCCGCAGAACATGTTCGACACCAGCGTCAAGGTGCCCTGCCTCATTCGCCGACCGGGTCACGTACCCGCCGGGCTGGTCAACACCGACCTCTTGAGCCAATACGACTGGCTGCCGACGCTTCTCGACTACCTCGACGCCTCCGGCCGCGTGCCCGGTGGCCTGCCCGGGCGATCCTTCGCGCCGCTTCTGAGTGGCCGGGGCACAGGCGAACGTGATCGAGTCTACGTGTTCGACGAGTACGGCCCCGTGCGGATGATCCGTTCGCACGAGTGGAAGCTCGTCTGGCGCTACCCCGCGGGCCCGCACGAGCTGTACAACGTCGCCGACGATCCGCAGGAACGCGAGAATCTCTTCAGCCGGGCTGGCCACACCGAGCGCATCCGCACGTTGCGCCGAGAGCTCGACGACTGGTTCGCAAGCTACGTGGACCCGCAGTTCGACGGTTCGAAGCTACCCGTCACGGGCCGCGGTCAACGGGACCATGCGACGAAGGCCGATGCGTTCGCTTACCGGTACCCCTGGGTGGAGTAGAACGACCGCGCGCCATTGCCCCCTGCGGGCGAAAAGAGGCGGGCGAGAAGGGCGAGAAGGGACATCCACCCTACGGATGAAAAGGGACATCCACCCTACGGATGAAAAGGGACATCCACCCTACGGATGAAAAGGGACATCCACCCTATGGGCGTAAGGTGGATGTCCCTAAACATGCGAAAGGTGGATGTCCCTAAACGGGTTCCTTGTGGTCATCACGCGGCCGGATTTCGCCGCTGTGCACGCCGTAGCCCAAGGGTGCTAGCCCGCTGACTCGCGTTGGTGCAGATCCACCTGCCTCTCCCAGAACGCCTCAGCCTTGCGGTCCTCGGCCTCGGCGTCGCAGACCTCGGCGAGTGCCGCCCCAAGCTCCTCGGCCATGCGGGGATTCGCTTCGAGGCGGTTGTCGAGTTCTTCCGGGTCGCTGGCGAGATCGAACAGTTGATCGGGTGCCGCAATATTGTGGATGAGCTTCCAGTCGCCGCGACGGACCATGAACGAGCCCGCCCGGGTGCCATGGCCGTGGTACTCGGAGAACACGACGCGTTCCCCATCGTCGGAGGCTAGGTCCTGCAGTGGGGTGCCGAGCCAACTCTCGGGATGTGATGCGCTTGTCGCTGAGAACACGCTGGCCTGGACGTCGTGCAGGTCGATGGGGGTCGCGATGCGCTCGCCCGCGCCGAAATCCGGACCGGCGGCGATGCACGGGATGCGCGCGGCGTCCTCCAGCAGGTTGCACTTCCACCACAGGCCGAACTTGCCCAACATCTCGCCGTGGTCGGAGGTGTAGACGAGGTTGGTGGTGCTTGCCAGGTCCGCTTCGACGAGGGCGGAAAGCAGCCGTCCGAGTTGCTGGTCGATGAAGCTGACGCACGCGTAGTAGCCCCGCCGCAGCCCGCGGACTTGGTCTTCCCCTACCTTGTCCAGTTGAAAGTGCGTGCGCAGGTCGGCGGCGTAGGGGTGCTGTGCGGTAGCCGCCTCGACACCGTGCTCGGGCAGGTCGTCGTGGTCGCGATAGCTGTCCCACAGTTCCTGGGTACAGAAATGCGCGAAGTGGGGTTTGAGGAGGTTGACGTACAGCACCCAGGGCCGTTGCAGCGCTGGTGCCCGAGTCTGTAGCCATTCGACCGCCGCGTCCATGCAGTCGACGTCGCGCCCCCAGGGTCTGTCGCGCGGGCCGTACTCCTCGAAACGCCGGTCGGCGCCCTCGCGCACGGCGATGGGCCGTCGCTGCTGCGACATGTCGAAGCCGGAGGGGTCGTCTGCGTAGGTCTCGATGGTTTCCGAGAACCCCAGCTCGGCGCTTGGTCGGTAGGCGTGCACCTTGCCGATGAAGACGGTGTGCACATCGTCTTCGCCGAGCACGGCACCGAGCCCGAGCTTCTCCGGCGGGATGCCCAAGCGGTTGTTGCCGTAGGCCTGCACAGCGTGGACCCGCTTGCCGGTCAGGAACGCCGACCGGCTCGGCACGCACAGCGGCGACGGGCAGTAGGCGTTCTCGAACAGCGTGCCGTTGTCGGCGAGCCACTGCATGTTCGGCGTGTCGACGAAGGCGTGGCCGTAGGGCGACGAGTAGCGCGGATTGTGCTCGTCGGACATGAATACGATGACGTTGGACATGGTTCTCCTTGCTTGCCTGCGTTGTCGAGGGGGCGTTACGTCGGCGTGATGGCCACCGCGCGGACGTGACCGAACTCCCGGCGCGGCTTGGACCACGTTTCGCCACCGTCCTCGCTGAGATAGACGTAGCCGAAGATGCTCGCCGCGGCGATGACGTCCGGGGTGTCG
The DNA here is from genome assembly GCA_009839505.1 of Gammaproteobacteria bacterium. Taxonomy (GTDB): domain Bacteria; phylum Pseudomonadota; class Gammaproteobacteria; order Pseudomonadales; family Azotimanducaceae; genus VXYL01. The sequence continues at coordinate 1,381 of VXPO01000031.1, read as the reverse complement.
GGGTGCGTCCCCAACCAGTACACGACCGAGTTCGGCACCACGGGCAGCGGCACGTATTCCCAACTGGCGCCACCGTCCCGGGAGCGCTGGATTCCGCCGATCTCGCCTGGAATGGTATTGCCTGTGCCGACGAACAGGGTGTCGGGGTCGTCGGGCTTGATGATCATGCCTCGGCAATAGGCGTGGTCGGGCACCCGAGAGCCGGAGCCGAAGACCTCGCCGTTTTCGTCGCGAACCGGCGGCAGGGGCTGGATGCACCACGTTTCGCCATCGTCGACACTCGTCGCCAGGCCCTCGGGCCCGGTCACGTACACCGTTGGCCTGTCGCCGTTGCGGATGGCAAGGCAATGGTTGTCCTGATGCCACGGGCTCGGGCCGAGGTCCGGTAGACGGCGCCAGGAGTCGCCGCGGTCCTCGCTGCGGTACACGCCGTTGACCTCCGTACCGGCCCAGACGACCTTGCTGTCTCGTGGATCGACGACGATCTTCGTGGTCCGTGGCGGGTAGAGCATGGCGCTGCGATCAACGCCCATGGGCAATGCTTCCCAGGACGAGCCGCCGTCCCGGGAGCGGAACCCCTCGGGGCGGGTACCCACGTAGATGTTGCGTTCGTCCTCGGGATCGACATCGATGGACCAGATCTCCATTCCCTCCATGGGCGAATCGAGCCTGCTCCACGTCGCGCCGTTGTCGTCGCTGCGGTAGAGCCCGGCCTGGTCAGACCCGGCCAGCAGGCGGTGCGGGTCGTCGGGATACACCGCAACCGTCCTTACGTTGCCTTCGAGCCCGCCGACGGGTGTCGCCGTCCATGACTCGCCTCGGTCGCGGCTGACCTGCAGACCGTTGCCCACTGTGCCGATGAAGATCGTGTAGTCGCTGGTCATCTTCGAGTTCCGTGCCCGTGTACCACATCATATCGACGCGCACGGCGTCATCAAAACCATCGGTGGCGACACGTCGTCCCGTGAACGCGGCGGGACGGTCCTCCGCTCTGCGACACCTCGCTTGAGAACCCGGTGGTCGAAGGAGGAGCCTCGCTCGTTCATGTTGCGGCGACTTCGCGTAGCCGTTCGGGCGTCATGGGCAGGTCGCGGACCCGCAGTCCCGTGGCCGCGAACACCGCGTTGGCCAGCGCCCCGGATGCCGGTCCGACCGTGGCCTCACCGGCACCGAGCGGTTCGAGTTCGGGACGGTCGAGCAACACGGTCTCGACGACGGGCGTTTCGCAAAAGCGAAGGATCGGGTAGCTGGCCCAGTCCCGGCTGGCGACGGCGCCGCCGGCGCCGGCCCCCCCCCCCGCCCCAAGCCCCCACCCCCCCGCGGTCCCCGCGCCGCCCTCCAGGTGGTTTACCAACCCGCGCGGCTGGGTCACGCCTCCAGC
>VXPO01000075.1 GCA_009839505.1 Gammaproteobacteria bacterium | reverse complement strand
GGCGTCTGTCATCAGGGGCCTGATCGAGCGCATCGTGCTCACCCCGAGCGAGAAATGGACCGAGATGGACGCCGTGCTGCACGGCGATCTCGGGACCATCCTCGAATGGGCCGGAAACGGGCGCGAAAACACTAGGACCGACATCCCCATGCCGGAGATCTCGGTCTCGGTGGTTGCGGGGGGCAGGACTTGAACCTACGACCTTCAGGTTGTGGGGTCGGTCACGGCAATGTTCGAGCGGTCGAGCCGGGTTAGGCGGATTCTCCCCAGCCACCATGAACGACCCGCTTGGCGTCGGCCCGGCTAGTGCCCAGTTGACCATGGCTACGTGCCCGGTTGCGCGTCTCCGGGCCAGAAGGAATTTCCGGCCAGTACGAGTTGCAATCGCGCGACGGACCACACGTCGATCCCGTCCTCGGTCCGAAACGACCGCTTGCCACCGTAAACGAGCACCCGCTGCACCAACCCCGGGAGTTCCCCGATCGCGCGTAGTCCCGGCAGCATGCCGGTGTGATAGCGGGGCTGGGACTTGACCTCGATCGCCGCCAGCTCATTGCCTCGGCGTAGCAGGAAGTCGACCTCGATCCGGTTCGCGGGGTGCGGCGCCCAATAGTGGAGTTCATTGAACAGCTCATTCTCCTCGCCGTGCGCACGCAGGAGGTGCAGGACCCAGCCTTCCAGGAGCGCGCCGCGTTCCTCCGGCGCGATCGGCCCGTGCAGCTTCTTCACCGCACGGACCACGCCTGGGTCGACCCAATAGAGCTTGGGATGGCTGCGCTCGCGCACCCGGAGCCGCGGCTGAAAGGCACGGAGGCGGACGACAAGCAACGTGTCCTCGAGAACGTCCAGATAGCCTTTCACTGTGGTGCGCGCGACACCGCAGTCGCGCGCGATGCCGGCGGTGTTGATAACCTGGCCGTGGTAGAGGGCGGCGACCGGCAGGAACCGCGCAAATCCAGGGAGGTTTCGGACCAGCCCCTCGGCCCGGACTTCCTCGCGCAGGTAGAGCCGCACGTAGCTCTCGAGTACCGGGCGCCGCTCGCCCGCGACCCAGACCAGCGGGATGGTTCCCGTGTCGAGGGCGGTGTCGAGATCGAAGTCGTCGCCAAGCTCGGCCGGGGTCAGGGGATGCATGGCCTTGTGCAGCGCGCGGCCGGCGAGCAGGTTGACGCTGGCTGCCTTGAGCTTTCTCGCACTCGATCCGAGCAGGGCGAAGTTGAGACGCCGATCCTCAATGTGCCGATGCACTTCGTTGAGGAGGTTGGGAAGTCGCTGGATCTCGTCGACCACCACCCAGCTGCCTGGTGGCGCCGGTTGGAGATCCGCAGCGAAGAGGGACGGATCAGCGAGATAGTCCTGGTAGCGAGCCTCGTCGAGGAGATCGATGTGCAGCGCGTCGGAAAACTGCAGCCGCGCCCACGTGCTCTTCCCCACCCCGCGAACGCCAAGGAGAAAGAAGCTCTGGTCGGGCAGCCGCGTCAGTCGGGGAAAGGTCATTTCAGCCATGTCGTCGTCATATTTCGAAGAATATTGACGATGACGTGGCAGGAGAGGGCCGGCGAGTCAACCTGACCCCGCTTGGAGAGTCCGTCCACAGCCTCAAGTCCGATGCAAGGCATCTCGATCTAGTACGCCTCGGTTCACGCAGCGAACTTGGCCTCTGACCGGATCTTTCGCCCGCAGCGCACTGATCTCTGAGCGCACTCCGCACTTCAATCGTCTGCTAGGCAAATCGGACGGGCCAAGTAGGTCCGACGCCGGTTGTGCGCCAACGCGCTGGGCCATCGCCAACGCGCCAATTGGATCAGTCAGCCGATTTCCGGCGCAGGAGCTTGTGTTGGTCGAAGAACTTGTCGCTTCCGGCCCAGCACGCGTGCTTCAGTTCCGCGAGTTCCCAATCTGAAGTCTCTTCCCGGATGATTTGCCGATACAGGGCCATGTTGTGCCGCCACGTGTAATGAATCCAGTGATCGGCGATCGCGAACACACCCTTTCTGTCTCCGTTCAGTTGCATTGGAATCAGTTGCTTGCTCCGGGGATCAAATACCTTTCCATGCTCGGCGAAATAGGCCGCAGTGTCAGGGTCATCGAGCTGAATATCGACCCATCTCGGATCGATCATCTCGAGACCGTTGTGGCCAATGACCTGTTTTGAGCCAGGCGCGTCGGGGGAGAAATTTTCGCCCAGCTTGTCCAGAACGTCGTTTTCGCGGCTCACGAAATTGTAGAAATGCGGTTTTTGAGCCGAACTGTCGTAGCTATTGAGGCGTCCCATCATCAATTGCGCTTCCATTACCTTTTCCGCACCGGCAAGAAGAAGAATCTTGTTGAGCCGCTGAAGCAGATCGGGTCGACGAGGACGATATTCGGGTTCCGGCTTGGTGAGATCCTGGTCGCCAGGCGCCGGATCGTCCATGGCGGGATCCTTTGCCATGTTGGCGACCGCACGAATGACCACCCTGCTGCCGAGCGAGTGGCATATCAGGTTGATCGGATGGGACGAAAGCGCATCGGCCAGGACTTCGATCACCGCGATCAGGTGCAAAGCTGCTTCGTCGGCGAGATCATAGGCACGAGCGTAGAAGTTCCGGCCGTGGTCGAAGATGGAGCCGAAGAAATCGGGACTTGAGAACCAGGCGAATCCGACGCAAAGACCATTCCCGCCTTGATCCTTCTCGCGATAGCCGAAGCCCAGTGGCCAGCTCGTGGAATGGGCACGAATTTCGGTGGGTTCAGGGAAACGTTTCCAGTGATAGAGGCGACTGTGCGGGTTGTCGCCCTCGGGATGGTGCGGTCTGTCGAATACTTGCGTGGTCGGATCGAACTGGAAGCCATGAACGAAGATCGAGATCGGCGCGTTGGCGGAAGCGGACTCCGGTAGCTCGCGCGCTTCTGTCTTCAGCACCGAAGCCACGTAGTGGGCCAGAGCAGCGTTCTGCTTGACCAGCCTGGGGCGCAGCGACGACGACGCCGGAAAGTACTCCATCCGCCCTTTTCGGCTTCGTCTGTCATAAGGCTTGGTGACGGTGAGGTTACCTACCGAATCTGGCGCGTACAAACCGTCAGGCAGCCACGAGATCCGAAGTATTGACATCGGCGTTCCGCTGGCGACTTGAGCTCAGGACAGCACTCTTTATCGATTACCTGTAACTACGCCGCGGATTGCCCGGCCGATTCGGCCAATCGTTGCCCCGTCATATCCCTAGACGGGCTTCCGAACAACTTGACGATCGCAAAGGCCACGGCAGTCAACACGAATGCCATCAACCCCTGATGCCAATAATACCCCCAGGACACTCCGGCCAATTCCTCGAAAACGGCATAACACACTATGTGACCTACTGTAATAGCTCCCGTCCCAACAGCGATGGCACCGCCTTGCGAGCTCAAGAGCCCTGACCGACTGGAGAAAACCATCCCGAGTATCGCGAAACCGGGGATCAGCGAATGAGCAAATACATACACAAACTCGGGGCTCCCAACGAACGCCTGGAATTCTCCACTCAACGTTGTTGTTCCTACAAGCTTCCCCAACGAAAACTCTACTCGCTGCATGAAGACAAACGCAAAATTCACCAAGGCAGACAATAACGACACAACGGCAACCACAACTGAAAGACGGTGGACGATCGTCTCCCTAACATTTTCAGTACGTCCGGCTAAGAGCAGCAAGCCAAGAAGCAGCGGGAAGACTGAAGCCAGCACAACCAGCAATATCGATTGCAGCAAAGCACTCATTTGGAGATATTGGGGCCAGACTACTCCCATACGCGTAAACTCGGGATACGCCATGGGCACTAACCCCGCGTACACTCCACACGCGCTAGCAAAAATTACGACATTGGCCAGACCATGAAGCCACCTTGACTTTAGGATCGGTCTTGCAAACGAGATTGCCTGCGGTTCGCCTGGTCCACGCAGTGACTTGAATGTCGATTTGTCCGCTACGCCGTACAACTTACGATCTACAATTGCAAGGAGCGCGCCCCTGAGACCCAGGTCAGGAACATCTTTTTTCGCCAAATGCAGCAACTGAAAAGACAAGCGTTGTACGTCAGTGCAGCGCTCTAGTTCCTCTGCTAAGGCCAACTTCCTTCCGTGCTTTTCTTCCAGCGCATTTACAATCTCTTCGTACTTGTTCTTGCTCAATAGTTCATCGGAAACTGTTCGAGCCAAGCCCTCAGCCCTGTCCGCGATTCCCGCCACACGCACTACTCCTTTCTCGATTCTGCGAAAAAGGACTCTTATCTGGTTTCCAAACAATAGGAATGAGACAATCAAAATAGCGAAGGGAAATAATGCTTGGTGGGCATACTTCAAGTTATCTCCGAATAGAGCGGTTGTATCGGTGTCTCCAGTCGCTACCAGCACAACACCCCTGAGAAACGCCGATCCGAAGGTTTCAGGTTTGATGGCGACCACGACGAATGCGGCACTGAGCGGGATCGCGGTAGCAACGGCACAGACATTTCGCTGCCATTTGGCAACGATCTCGTGCAGGTGAAAGAAACTAGCTATGTTCTCGGAGGTCCTGGTCCTACCCGCGGTCCCGAAGGCTCGATACTGGATGCGGGCTACTATTGCCAAGCATATGACGACCGCTCCCCACGACAACAACTGTTCTGTTGGAGGTAGTTCTACAGCCAATTGAATTAGTTCTTGGGTTGTCTCCTGCATCTTGCGCGATCCCTCCGCAACTAGTCCTAAATTGACTCAAACGCGACGTTCCGCGAGATCACTCCGGAATGCAGTTGCGGTGCAAAGAGCCGCCGGTTTCGCTGAGTTGTCGATTGCGCGTTCGCCATACTCGCTTAGGGACCTATCTCCAAGTGTTCATCTCTAGTCAGTGGCTCCGCTTCTGGAGACATCGACACGGCTCCCGGACCGAGACCTGCTGAACTCGAAGCGAAACTCACACCGCCCCGGATATTGCGGCGGTTTCAATCCCTCAGATTTATCGGCAACGGTTGTTCGGGCAGGGGTTGGCCGACACTTCCGTGGCAGTAGTCGTCGCGACTGCAGCAGCCGTCGTCGATGCAATGAAAATGCCCAAAGCCACACAGCGGACCAATTCCGTCAACGTACGCACTAGGGCCCTCCGTCGATGGCGGGTTGCTAAGATCTGACGACGATAACGAGGAATCTCAAATAAATGAATACTTTAATTGATGTATGACTGAATTGCGAAACCATATACCGCTGGATATACGGAATATGATTTAGGACCAAGAAACCTTATAGCCAACGAGGTCGAATATATGTACGTTTTGGTGCAGCGGCCCGGCCTGCCCCTGAAGCTGAACAGCCGGGCACCATGATCCCTAGACGGCTTCGCTCAATGGCACGCATGCTGGCCTGTTGCCGGGATGGAATGACGCGCCGTTCCCTGCCCCTCGACGAAACACCGCCTGACTCGGGCATTCCTTGGTCGGTCGGGCCGACGAGTGATCAACGTCGGGAAGCCGCTGCAGCAGAGGACAACTGGACAATAAACATGGAGCTCACCGAGCTCGGGCGGGACATCGAAACGCCGCTCGGCGAAGTTGTCCCCCACTTCCACAGGAAGGCGGAGTTGCCACGTTGAGTCGTCGATGATCCGCCGCCAGCCTGATTGTCGCCCTCCACAAGTGGTTCGGGCTGCGTAGAAAGAACTTCGCAGACCGCTTCGGTCGGGAGCCAGTTTTCCGTCGTTGCTCTTGGCAATACGCGTCGTAGCCTTCTCTACGGAGTAACAAACCGGATCACCCTGGCGCGGTCGCCTGCACCTGCGCTTGACCGAGGAATTTCCCGACAATTGCGAGGCGTTTGTAATTACGCGTAAATCCGATCTCGCCGAGTCGCGAAGCTGTCAGGCCGCCGCCGCAAGGGAAAGTACGGTCGGCATGCCCTCGCCGCACAGCTCCCACCCGGCCCCGTCGCTGACGCGCCATACCTCTCCGGTATCCGTGCCGACCAGCACGCCTCCCGGTAGTTCCGGGTCCACGGTGAGACCATGGAAGTTGGCAGCGCTCGGGGAATGGGCCTCGTCGCACAGTGAACGCCACGACTTGCCGCCGTCCTCGGACCGGAACAGCATGGCCTGCGCGCCGTGCTCCTCGCGACAGTTCGAAAATGCTGAGGGCGCGCTTGCGACGGTCAGCCCGTACGGCGCGCGATGATCGATGCACATCGGCCGCGAGTAGCGCGGCGTAATGCCCTTCCATGCGTAGGTCCAGGTGCGCCCGCCATCGTCGGATCGAAATACCCCGGCGTTGCCTTCCACCATCTCCGCTACCCCGTCCAAGCGTCCGTACCCGGTGGACGCGTACAGGGTGTCTGGCTCCGTCGGGTGCGGGAACAGCATGTGCAGGTCCGGGTTGTCGCCGGGCAGGACTACCGACCAAGTCTCGCCCGCATCCTCGGACAGGGCCAGGCCGCCAACTTCGACGCCGACCAGAATGCGCGTACCGTCAACGACCAGAGCGCGCGCTCGCGCCGCGACCGGCGGTTTCAGGGGAATCTGCCATCCCCCGGCATCTGCCAACTGCGAGAGGCCCACGACCTCCGTCCAGGTGACACCTTGATCGTCGCTCCGGAACAGCCCCGTGGGCGCCGTCCCCGCGTAGAGTGTCCCGCTACCGTCTGTGCGGAACTGCCACACTTCCCTGCCCTGGAGACCCGACGGTGCCCACGTCCGGCCCGAGTCGTTCGACACGTACAGGCCGTCGTCCGTGCCGGCAAAGCATGTTCCGTCGATACGAACGAGTTCGCGGACGTCGCGGCTCCGAAGAACCTGCTTGGCGGCCCCCTCCGCCACGATAAAGACGCCTTCGCTGGTTCCTGCGCAAATTTCCATGATGCTTCGCTCCCCGGCCGCCGGACGGTCGGTCGATACCGACCCGCCCGGGCCGTCTTGAATTGCAGAGCAATCCCGCGCCCCATGATGCCGACACCTGTGGGAGCTTCCAAGAAACGGCAGCCGATGGCACAGGATTTTCGATGAGCGAGTCGATGAGGCAATTTCCGCCTGTACGAGGTGTTGCCGGCTCCAGGGACGCGTACTCGCCACCTGGTCGGTCCCGATTCACCAGCTCAACGCGGATTCCGGCTACGGCCGCCGGACCTCCGGCGACAGGCGCTTGCGGCGGTGGATGCAACTAGAGAGCAAGTCGCCGAGCCGCGAGGCAGAAAAGTTTGTCTCGCCCGGTAGTTAGGCGCGTGCGGGGAACCGAGCTCCAGGTGCTCCCTTCCCCGGTCAGGTGGACTGCTCGCGATCGATCAGTGTTGCGATCACCGGGTGGTAGCACTCGCCGAGCCCGCTCTCGACGGCTTCATTGAACAGCGCCTTCACCAGATCTGCGCCCGCAGCGTCGATCCCGGCCTCCGCCGTGAGCTCGAGCGCATAGGCGAGGTCCTTCATCGCGTAGTTCACGGGGAACGCGCCTTCCGGGTAGTGCTCCGCGAGAATCGCCTCCATGCCGTGGCTGCGGAGCGCCAAGCTGTCGGTCGAGCTTCGGCCCACCGCCTCCAGAGAGATCTCGGGCGCGGCGCTCTGCGGGGCGCAATCGCGAGCCCCTCGACCAGCGCGCGGACGGAGGAAGGTCCGCCGTCACCAGCTGACAGCGGCCGCGCTGATCCTCCACCACGCCACCACCGACCGGTAGCCGTCGCCCCTTGCAGCCGCCGGCACTCCCGCACGAGGATCCGGGCCAGTCTCGGTACGGACTCGGGGGTACCTTCTCCTTGACGTAAACGAAGCTCGCTCTCGCGTCCGTCTGCACCGGTACCAGCCCTGCGGTTGCCCGCTCTCGGTGGCCCAAGACTCCAGTGCAGTACCAGCCAGGCCGCGACCGCAGAAGCGCCCGACCCAATCAGGATCCCCAGCCGGTCCCCCGCAAAGTACGCCCCACCCCCGTGCTCGAAGGCCAGCCCGGCGATGAACAGACTCATCGTGAACCCGATGCCACACGCCCATGCCACGCCGAGGATCTGCCCCCAGGTCACGCCGCGCGGGAGGGTCACCACCTTCAACAGCACGCCGATGCCGACGAATACGACGATGCCGATCGGCTTGCCGAGGAAGAGTCCCGCCGCGATGCCGAGCGTCACGGGATGGAGTACGTCCTGAAGGCCGATCCCGCCCAGCGCCAATCCTGCGTTGACAAAGGCGAACACCGGCAGGATCGCGTACGCGACCGGTGCATGCAGGTCGTGCTCCAGCTCCTTCAGCGGTGACCGTCCCTCCGGGGCCCGCAGGGGCACGCAGAAGGCGATCAGCACCCCGGCAAGCGTCGCGTGGACGCCGGACTTCAGCATGGCAACCCACAGCACGACCCCGACGAGCACGTAGGTCGTTGTGCGCGTCACGCCGAGCCGGTTCAGGGAGAGGCCGACACCCAGCGCGACGACGCCCACGAGCAACGCCTCCAGGGACAAGTCCGCCGAGTAGAAGACCGCGATGATCGCGATCGCCGCGAGATCGTCGAAGATGGCGAGCGACAGCAGGAACACCATGAGGGCGGTCGGCACCCGCCGCCCGAACACACCGACCAGGGCCAGCGCAAAGGCGATGTCCGTGGCGACCGGGATCCCCCAGCCATCGAGGGCAACCGAATCCCCCCAGTTCAGCGCCGCGTAGACGGCGGCCGGGACCGCCATCCCCCCGAGCGCGCCCAGACCGGGCAGCACCACCTGGTTCGCCGACGCGAGCTCGCCCTCGACGAACTCGCGCTTCACCTCGAGGCCGATCAGGAAGAAGAACACGGCCATCAGCCCGTCGTTCACCCACAGCAGCAGCGGCTTCTTGATCACGAGCGCGCCCACCTGGACGGCGACGGTCGTGTCGAGCAGTCCGGCATATGCCTTGGCCAGAGGCGTGTTCGCCGCAATCAGGGCCGCCACAGCCGCTGCGAGCAGCAGGAGGCCACCGGCACCTTCGAGGCGGATGAACTCACGGAGAGCGGAACCGATCGGGGAAGACTGCGCAGGCCGGTTCATGGCATCGTCCCTTGAGAGAGCGAGAGCAGCCGTGCCGATTGGGGGCCTGGGGCGTAATCCAGTCAACCTGGATCATATCCAGCGGCCTCGACGAAATTAGGGCACTCGTACGGTGAGGGTGAGAAGGTGTCGAGGATCCGTCCGATGGCGTCTCAGGGGCGTTCGAGGGTGCTCTCGTCGGCCTAGCGCAGCAATGCCTTGGGCCTGGAGAAGGCCAGCTCGATCGGGTAGTGGGCGGGGCTGCAGGGCGGTAGGATCACGAACCCGGCCCCGAGGGAGTGGAGCAAGATCCCGAGCAAGGGTCTCGCCGTATAAGGACCGCCGAGCGGATTGGACACCTCATCGCCGATGCGATGGCCGAAGATTACAACGCACTGCGGCGGCGGCGCGGCTGAACCCGCGGGGGCGACCCCATTCGAATGGGACTTACAAAGAAGGATTGACGACGGTACGGTGCTGCCCTTCCAACGCTGTTCGCGGATCTACGGAAGGGCGGGTAGCAACCGAATCGGGTTCGGAGGTGGAGGCGGCATCCGCCGCGAAGGTGCAGTCCGCCAAGTATTCGAGGGGCCCTTTGCGGAAAGGTTGATCTCCGCCCACTTTTGCCAATAATTGTTGGAATTGATCTCAAAGTTGGCAAAAATGAGCGAAATCATTCCGTTAAGCCATGAAAGCCTTCGGGATGCCGTGGACGTCCGGGATCGGTTTGACCTGTTCCGGGAAGCTCGCCGGGCCGCGCGTCACAGCTACGGCGGATCGATGAAATTCGAACGACGGGGACATACAGAGTACCTCATTCGCCGGCCCTACGGAAGCTCCACGAGAAAATCCTACGGTCGGCGCACTCCCGAAACTGAGGAAACTCTGCGGAAATTCTTGGTCGGAAAGGCCGAGAATCAGGACCGGCTTGCCGCGCTCCGTCAGCAGCTCAACGACCGCGCGCGAGTCCTCCGGGCTCGCGATCTGGGGCGGGTCCCCTCGCTGACAGCCAGAATCATGCGAAAACTGGACGACCTGAACTGGCTCGGGACCTCCCTGACCGTTCTGGGGACCAACGCATTGTATGCCTACGAGGCCAAAGCGGGTGTGCGGATCGAAGCGGGCCTGCTGGCAACGAGTGACGTGGACGTGCTCTACGACGCCCGGCGACGTCTGCGCCTTTCCGGAGCGGTACACGGAACGGGTCTCGTTGGAGCCTTGCGATCCGTCGACCGATCCTTCCGCAAAACACCGAACAGGCCTTACACAGCTGCCAACCGAGACGGATACATGGTCGACCTGCTGGAACCTCTTGACCATGGAAGGGTCATGCGCGAGGGACAGGGCCGGCTGTCGGACCATTCGGACGATCTTGTCGCCATGACGACCGAAAGCAGCCGCTGGCTATTGAACGCCCCGAAATTCGAAGCTACCGCGTTCGATGAAGTCGGTCTGCCGGTCCGGATGGTCACCATCGATCCCAGAGTGTTCGCGCTGCGGAAACAGTGGATCGTGGAAAACGACTCCACCCGTGATCCGCTCAAACGGACACGCGACGCGGCGCAGGCGCGGATTGCCGCCATAATCGTAACGCGGCATCTTGGGTTGTCCTTCGACGATCCGGCGCTGTCCGGGCTGCCGGGATCGTTCCGCGATCTTTCGGACCACTGGTCCGATGCTCCATCGGAAGATCTGACGGACCGGTGGTAGAACGGCGATGGCGTGAAGACGTCCCGTCAACCTTTCTGTGTAAGTCCCGAACGTTCATTCTGCAGACAGCCCGATGCACGTCGGCTGCCCGGCTCCGGGCGCTCCAGTTCCCGTCAGGCGGTGCGCTTCCGGTCGACCAGGGTCGCGATGACCGGGTGGTAGCACGCACCGAGCCCGCTCTCGATGGCTTCGTCGAACAGCGCCTTCACCAGTGCTGCACCAGCGGCGTCGACCCCGGCCTCCGTGGCAAGCTCGAGCGCGTAGTCGAGGTCCTTCATCGCGTAGGTCACGGAGAACGCCCCTTCTGGGTAGTGCTCCGGGAGTATCGCCTTCATGCCGTGGCTGCGGAGCGCGAAGCTGTCGCCCGAGCTCCGGCTCACCGCCTCCAGGAAAACCTCCGGAGTGACTCCCTGGCGGCGCGCGACCGCGAGCCCCTCGGCCAGCGCGCGGACGTTCTGGAACAGGATCATGTTGTTCAGGATCTTGACCGCCTGCCCGCTGCCGACCGGCCCGCAAAGGGTCACGTCGCTGGCGATGTGCGCCAGCAGCGGGCGCAGGCGCTCCACCAGCTCTGCCTCACCGCCCACCATGACGCTGAGCGTGCCGTCGATGGCGGCCTGACGGGTGCGGGCAACCGGCGCATCGGCGAAGGCGATGCCGCGCCGGCCGAAGGCGGCGGCGAGCTCGCGCGCAAGCGCCGGCGGCGCGGTGCTGGCGTCAACCACTGTGCACCCGGCGGCCAACCGCTCAACCAAGCCGCCGTCGCCTCGGCACACCGCGCGCACCTCGCGACCGGAGGGGAGGGACAGGAACACGAGATCCGCGCCCGCGGCGAGATCAGCGAGCGAGGATGCGACCCGCGCACCGTCGCCGGCGAGCCGCTGCAGCGGCGCCGGATCGAGGTCGTAGCAGGCCACCGGCCCGTCGTGCTTGCGCACGAGATTGCGGCACATGGGCTCGCCCATGGCGCCGACGCCGATGAAGCCGATGCGCTCGCCGCTCACGTCGCCCCGCCCTCCTCCGCGAAGCGGGCCGCGCCGGCGCCGGCGAGGCGGCCGAAGACCGCGCCCGAGACCAGGCCGGTGCCGCCCGGATAGTTGCCGTAGAAGAGCCCGCCGACCAGCTCGCCGGCCGCGAAGAGGCCGGGGATGGGCGCGCCCGAGACGGCCTGCACCCTGGCCTCCGGGTCGATCGCCAGGCCGCCGAAGGTGAAGGTGATGCCGCAGGTCACGGCGTAGGCCTCGAAGGGCGGAGTCTCGATCCGGTTGGCCCAGTTCGTCTTGGGCGGCGTGATCCCGCGGGTGCCGCGGCCGTCCTTCACCGTCGGGTCGAAGGGAACGTCCGTCGACACGGCATCGTTGTAGGCCCGGACGGTCGCGAGGAAGCGCGCGCCGTCGATGCCCTCCATCTGCGCCGCGAGATCCTCCAGCGTGTCGGCCCTCGCCCGGGTCACCTGCCGGATCCGGTACTCGTCGCGCAGCAGGTGGTTCACCTGCGCATCGAACACCTGCCAGGCCACCTGGCCCGGCTGCTCCAGCACCCGGCGGCCGTAGGCGGCATAGGTGTAGTTGCGGAAGTCCGCGCCCTCGTCGACGAAGCGCTCGCCGTCGGCGTTGACGACGATGGAGAAGGGGTAGCTGTGCTTCTGGAAGCCGTCGCCCACGGCAAGGTCGCCGAAATCCGGCGCGTTCTGATCCCAAGCGACGGCGTGGCAGCCGGACCAGTTGCCGGCCGGCATGGCGCCGGCCGCGAGCGCCATGCGGATCCCGTCGCCCTGGTTAAAGCGGGTGCCCCGCACCTTGGCGAGGTCCCAGCCGGGGCCGAGGTAGCGCGCCCGCCAGGCGGCATTGGCCTCGAAGCCTCCGCAGGCCAGCACGACGGCCCGCGCCCGCACGTCGACGCTCCGCACGTCGACCCGGGTGCGCACCCCGCCCACGCCGGCATCGCTGGTGAGCAGCGAGCGCGCCTGCGCCCGGTAATGGACGGCGACGCCCGCCTGCTCCGCGGCCCGGTAGAGCGCATCGACCAAGCCCGGGCCGCCGCCCCACGCCTCGACGGCGAGCCCGCCCCAGAACCGGAAGCGGCCGTCCTCCTGCTTGAAGGCCTGGCGGCCGTAGCTCGGCTGGAACCGCACGCCCTTGCCGCGCAGCCAGCAGAGCGCGCCGTGGCTCTGGGTGACGAGCCGCTCCACCAGGTCCGGGTCGGCGCGGTACCGGGTGAGCCGCGCCATGTCGTCGTAGTAGTCGGCTTCGCGGTAGGCGCCGAAATCGGTTTCCGCGAGCTCGCGCTCCGAGAGGTCGGGCATCAATGCCCGAAGCGCCTCGGTGTCGTCGAACACCACGCGCATCGCGCCGGCGGTGTAGGCGCTGTTGCCGCCCCGCTCTGCCTCCGGCGCCGCCTCCAGCAGGCACACGTTCGCCCCGGCCTCCGTCGCCGCCAGCGCCGCCGTGAGCGCGGCGTTGCCGCCGCCCACGACCACGACGTCCGCTGCCAGGGCCTCGGTCATTGGGTGCGGGCAGTCCTTACGAAGCCCACCTGAGGCCGTCGCGACGGGCAGACCGGCGTGTCGGGATTCCCGTCGGCTGCCGGTCGTCCGAACGAGGCTTGTGGATTGACGCGCATGGCAGGGTCGTTCCGGTAGGCGGTGGTCGAAACAGGCTCTACGGATGTGCTCCCGTGTCAACCTGCCGCGGGTCAGAACTTCTGATGGGTGATCGAGCGTGCCATGCGCGCGGACGAGTGCAGCGGTTGGACGCCGACACCGACGCATGTCGGCCATCGCGGGGGCGCAGGGAGCGGAAGTCCAGGACTGCGTATGACCACGCCACTTGCCGTCCGTGGCCAGGCTCTTGCCGGGCGCCGCGCCCCGGGAGGTCGGACCGTGGCAACTGCGACAGGGTGATCGCTACTGCCGACCTGCTCGGAATCCATGCTCCCGAGCAGGCCGCACAACCACTCCGGCGGACTTCTCGATCAGAACGCTAGAAGCCGATGGACAACCGCATCCCGATCTCCTGCTCGCGCTCGCCATCTCGGTTTTCCCGGTGTGAGCCCTGCAGCTTCAAGGCAAGGTCTGAGCGTAGTTGGAGGCGCATCCCGGCGCGCCAGGCGCGCTCCCGGTCCTGGGCCAGTTCCGTCCCGGCCCAGGGCGTGAGCAGGCCGAGCCCGTTGAACGCGGAGAGCCCGTAGCCGATCTCGGTGGTCACGCGGGCGCCCGCTTCGCCTTGGGCGCCCGGGAGGTCCCCGTCCCACAGCACGCCGGTGCGGCTGCCGGCCATGCCCCAGGACGGCGCGACGCTGAGCGACAGCCCCCGTCCGCCCGCCTCGGGCGCCAGGCGCACGAGCCCGCCAGCGGCCCAATCCTGGAACCCGCTCGCCGCGTGCGCGAGCAGCACCCGCCCGCGACCTTCCAGCGTCAGGCGGCCCGACGGACTCTCGTAGCGCACCCCACCGGTGAGGTCGACGCCGGCGCCGCTGTCTGCATCGCCGCTGTCGAGCCGTGCACCCAGGTCCACCGTCGGGCGCAGCACCGCGCCCGAGGCCAGCGTGTGCACGTACCCGGCCTCGAGCGCCACGCGCAGCCGTCCTGCGCGCGCGTTCACCTCGGGGAGATCGTCGCCGACAGCTTGCGTGCCGAGGCCCCGGGCCTCGGACGCCAGGCGTACCGCGAACGCGTCGGCCTTCGCCGCAAGGCTGATGCCACGCTCACCGGCCGACCGCACGGTACGGCGGGCGCCAGCCGCAGCCATCTGCATCGTCATGTCCGACTGGTTGCCGCCGAAGCTGTCCGAGAGCTCAAGGCGCCCCGCGCCGAGGCCCGCGACGCCCCAGAGGTCCATCTCCGCCAGCGACCACCGGGCATACGGGAACACGCTCGTGAGATCGAGCTCGACATCGCCGTCGGCCACGCCGGTCTCGTAGCCCACGTCACCCCGATAGTGCGACATCGAGATCCCCACCACCGCGGGCTTTCGCCGCCAGTCCACGCCCAGCCAGCCGGACGTCGCCTCGCCGTCGAGCGAGAATTCGCTCTCAGGGCGCCCCGCGAAGCTGGCCGCCCCGCCCTCGCCCCATAGCGTCCACGCGCCGCCGAAGCCGAGGTCGTCACCCTCGGCCGCGCCGAGCCGGTAGCGGAAGGAGGAGGAGGTCAGCAGCTCGCGCGCGGTGATCGCCTGGGTGCGCCGGTCGGTGCCCGGCGTGCGCCATGGCTCGAGAGCATCAGGCAGCACGCCAACACCCCGTTCGGCGGGTCCAGCTTCAGCGAGCGTCGCCGTGCCCGGCGATGCGCCGCCAAGGCGGAGTGTCTGCCCTGCGAGGGTGGTACGGGACCCCGCGCCCGGTGCGTCATCTTCCATCCGGCCGGTGAGCAGCGTCACCGCGTCCGAGGCGACCGTGCGTCCGAACGCGGCCAGGACGTGCTTCAGCACCCGGCCGCGATACGCCTGGAAGTCATCATCCACCAGCGTCACCACGGCCTCGGCCGCCTCAGGATCTGCCGTCACGCCCTCCGGCAGGCGGGCTGCGTCGAACGTCAGGGTGAGCGTCTCGTTCCCCTCGAAGTCGTCGTCGTCCACCGCCTCGAGGGTGAACGTCCGCTCCGTCTCGCCCGGGGCGAAGACTACGCTCGCTGTGCCGGTTGCCGCATTCCAGGTATCGCCGGCAGCCACGTCGACGAGGATCCGCCAATCGCCGGGCGTCACGCCCCGACCGCCCCGGCCGGCCACCGGGATCGAGACCGAGCGGGCTTCCAACGGCGCTGGATGCAGTCGCACAGCGATTGCTGCCGCCTGGCCGCCCTCGGTCGCTGCGTACGCCGTCGCGCCAAACGCCACCGTCGCTTGGTAGGCGTCGTCCGAACCGGAAAGGTCCTCCTTTTCCTCCCCTTCCTCTTCGTCCGTTGAGGGCGGCGGCGCCGGGCTGTCGTCGTCGTGGATCGTGACTGGAATTTCGGCGAAGGGCGGACTGGCGAAGAATTCGACGGTGAATTGCTCGGAGGCTTCTTGCTCGTCGTCGTCGTACACGGCGACGGCAAAGCTCGCGGATGACTTGCCCGCTGGGATCTCGACTTCACCCTCCTTGTCTTCGTAGTCCTCCCCTGCGGTCGCGGTCCCGGCAACGGTCCTGTATCTGAACGTTGTGTCTTGACCTGTGGTCACTGGATTCCCGTTGGCGTCACGCAGCGTGACGGTGCAGATGACATGCATCGTCTGGCCGCCGCCGCCCTCCCTGACGGCCCGGCTGCCGCAGTCGGCGGAGAGTGAGGGCGTGTCGTTGTCCAAGATCGTGAACGTGGCGCTCGCGGCGGACCACCTCGTTCCGGTATCGGTGTCCGTGATTGTGCCCGTCACGACAATGGTCTCGTCGGGTACCTCGTAGAGGTCGTCCGGGTTGGGAGTGAGCTTGAAAGTGGCCGTAGCAGCGGACTCGTTGGCGCGGATCGTGAGGTCCCGGGGCAGTTCCGCGCTGTAGTCCGCGCGGGATGCCGTGCCCTCGGTCCAGTCAAGCGCGATGGTGGTTGCCTTCGTGAAGCTTGTGAGCGCCGGATTCCCTTCGGGCGGCACGACCGTTGCGGTTACCGTGACCTCGGTTTCGCCATCGTCCTCGCCAAGCGAGGCCGGGTCGAGCGACAGTTCGACCGACGGGTCGTTGTCCACCTCCACCAGGGTCACGTCGAACGTGAGGTCGCGATACGAGTCGTCGTCGCTCTCCAACAAAGTGTGCCGGATCGTGGCCGTGCCGTTCTCGCCGTCGACATCGGGTGCCGCGAAGAGGACAACGATATGCTCGTGGTTGTAATTGTTGCCCCCGTAGCTGAAATTCGTTGCTTGCCTATCGTGGTAGTACCGCAGGTCATTGTCCCCCGACCGACTGGACTTGATCCTGACATTCTTGCCCACGGCGGGGGCGACGGCGAGGTTCAACGTGTAGCGAGGAACATCGTCAGGGCCGAAAGGATCGTCGATGCTGGCTTCGGGTACCGGAATCGTCAGGTCCGGGAGCGCATTCCCAGCGTCCTGGGCGGCCTTGTTGGCGTAGGCCTTGACGACAATGCCGGCGACGCGCAGGTCGATCTGCACTGTGTCCGCCGCATCGTTGCGGTCGGTGGCGGTCAATTCCAGGAGGTAGCCGCCCCTGGCGGTGAAGCTGCCCGTCAACGTGCGGGTCTCGCCATCGAAGGCAAAGCCTGGAGGAAGGCCGGTGCAACTCTCATACCCTTCACGGGAAGTGGTCGCGCAGGCCAGCGAATAGGTCAGCGGACCGAACCCGCCCCGTGCCGCCGGCAGCGTGTTGGCAGGCCCCGGAAAGCCCAGAGTCAGAAAATCCTTCGGGAACGAAACTGGCGGGTGGACGCGCACCGGGATGGGAAGCGCGGAACTGGCGCCGTTGTTGTCCGTCGCCTTCAGGACCAGCGAGAAGGTCCCGGCGCTTGTCGGCGTGCCAGAAAGCTCCCGGCTGCCGCTGTCAAATGACAGGCCGGCGGGAAGCCCGGAGGCACTGTAGCTCAGTTCGCCGACACCGCCTTGCGCCTTCGGCAGGGTAATGGTGCCGATGTCGATGTCCTTGGTGAAGTCGAACCCGGATGGCGCCTCACCACCGAAGGAGAGCGGGACATTCACCGTGATCTCAAAGGCAAGGTTGGCGTTGGCACCTGCGGCGTCGGTCACAGAGTAGGTCACGGTATAGGTCAAGCTGTCGGCGCCGGCCCCCGAGGGCGTACCGGAAAGCTGCCGCGTGCCGGGATCGAAACTCAGCCCGCCCGGCAGACCATCTACGCTATACGTCAGTGCCCCCGTTCCCTGCCGCGCCTCCGGCAGGGTCAGCGGCTTGATGCTCCGGCCCTTGGTGTAGGTCTGGTTGGGCACCGTGACGTCGTCAAAGTTCACCCCCGGGCAAGGATCGCCGTCCCCTACGCTGAAACACAAAGAGAGTGTGACAGAGTCCCCGGAAGTTTGGCCAGTGATCGGGCTGTCCGTCACCGTGAACTCGTAAGTCACTGCACCCACGTCGTCGTTGGGTGCCGTGCCGTGGAGCTTCAGGGCTGCCCGATCAGCGTCATCAAACGTCAGCCATGGGGGCAGGGTGGGGCTCCAGGAGGTCGTGTGTTCGGCCCACGTGCCGTTGCCCGGTATGACTCGCGGGAGGGCGATCTCGCCGAACTCGCTGATGGCGAAGACGGTGTTGGCAACCCGGGCCCCGGCAAAGCTGGGAGCACCGTTCACGTCGATGTCGAACGTGAGCGAGGCACTGGAGTCCGCTTCGTCGGTGACCGTGTACTTCGCAGTGAAGCTGCCAAATCTCGTGGGTACGCCGGAGAGCGTCCGACTGGCGTCGTGGAACACAAGACCAGGCGGCAGCCCGGAGATGCTGTAGCGCGCCGTGCCGGTCGCGCGTGATGCCTCGGGCAGCTCCAGCGGCTTGATGGAGGTGTTCACGGAGTAGACCTGCGTAGCCACGGTGGCATCGCCGAAGCTCACCTCGCAGCGCTCACCGTTCCCTACGCTGAAACACAGCGAGATCGTGTCGGAGTTCCGCCCGAAATGATCGTTGAGCTTGTAGTCGGTAACCTTGACCGTAATGATCTTTGCGTCCGCGTCGCTGCCGACGGGCGGCGTGCCGATGAGCTTCGCCGCCGCCGGGTTGGCGATGTCATCAAACAGCCACGAGGGCCATGGGGACGTGTGGCTCAAGGTGAGCTGGTGGTCCGACACCTTGCCGTTGCCCGGGGTGAACTGCGGCAGATCGATCTCGCCTTCCTCGCCGATGACGAAGACGGTGTTGGGAACCCGAGCCCCGCCAAAGCTGGGCGCCGCGTTGACGAAGATCTTGAACGTGGATGAGGTGGTTGAATCTCCGTCGCCGTCCGTGAGCTTGAGGGTGACCTCGTATTCCCCGGGTTGCGTCGGCATGCCAGAAATGGTCGTGTAGGCAAGGTGGGGAGTCTTGCTCGCTCGGTTGTTGTCGATCCCGAAGGTGAGCCCGGGCACCGAGTCGAACTCGGGATCTGCCGGTCGGTTCGACGCCGGCGCGTTCCAGCCCGCTACCGTCGTCTCGCTCAGGGTCAAATCGCCGTTGCCCGAAGTTTGAAGCCTCTCGTTAACCGTCTCGCCCACGGTGAAATTCAGGTCTTCGGTCGGAAGGGTCACGGCAGGGTGGCCGTCGAACGTCACGGTAAAGGCCTTGGAGGCGATGCCGAAGATCTCGCCGATTTCGGAGGCGGGTTTCTCGTCCGTGGCTACCAACAACAGCCGCCAGCCGTTCTTCGCCTGCCCGTGCGGTTTGGCGTGCACGGTAAGCTTGCGGGTATCGCGCCTGAATGAGTACAGGTTGTAGGGAGCATTGATCCCGTCGTCCGCATGCGTGACGCGGTAGCGCACGTTTCCCTGCGCGCCCGTCGCCGCGGGCAGGAAGAAATCGCAGGATTTCGATACGTCGGTGCCAAGCTGGCATTTCTTGTCGGCGATATCAGGCAGTGACAGAGTGCCCGACTGGGCCAGCGCGACTGACGCCGGCACGCTGACGGCCGCTGCCAGCAGGGCAGCGGCGAGTGCCTCGGTCAAGCGTGAAGCAACCCGCGAGAACGCTGTGCGCTGAAGCGGCGTAGCCAGGCTTCGGGGATGATCCGGCCCTCCTCGCGGCCGAGGAAGATGCTTGTCGGGGGGTGCGTCGCTAGACGTCGCGAAGCCGTGGATAAGGGAACTCGATCCGGCTGCGAGTCCATTGGCTGCCCACGGCAGGCAGGCACGTCGAGGTGCCGCAACGGTGCGTCCTTCGGCGCGCCCGTCGAGGACGCGACCGGCGGTTACGGGCGGCGCGGCCGGGAAAAGTCCGTCGGCACCCGTCGCCGAAGCTGCGGGCGGGCATGCACCACCCGGCCCGCAACCCCGACCGTGGAGGGAGGAGAAATCCTGACGAGACGCCGACAGCATGAATCCGCTGCGCTCGGCGACTGAACTAGACGAGCCGCAGGAAGAACCTTTCGTCCACGCAAGCCTCATCGCCTCGCCCTCGCCAGACCGAACGCGGTACCAGCCGGCGCGTGCACCGGATGCACCGCAGCGCCGCGGCAGAACCGGGCGCACGGAACAGCCGAACGTTAAGCAAGAACAATGACTTCCAAATGATTTTTTGGCCTACTTCTATGACTTTTTCGTGATATTCTGCGATAAATCCAACTTTATTCGCGTCCAGGCGGCCCCGGAGCGTACCTGCCACGTGCCTAGGAGGGCGCGGCGGCGCTTCGCGCGGACGGCGGCTCTGGCCATCGCCGGACCCAGCGGGCAGCCTGCGCCTTCGTGCAGATTGAGCACACCATGACGGCTTCGGCGCCGTCCGCCTCCGGGTCTGCCTGCGCGGCGGCGATGGCGCGGGCGTTGGCGATCATCTCCTCGCTGTACGGCGCGCCCAGTGCGGCATTGGCCCAATGGAATCCCGCCGCCGCGAAGCCCTCGGTGAACCGACCGCTCGCGACCGGGAACCCGGCTCGCCGCAGGCGATGACTTGCCTTACGGCGTTGCCTATGGTCGCTCATTCCCGTCGCCGATCACCAATCGAAACGTCCCGATGTCCCAGAACTCGATCGCCCTGATCGGGTACGCCGACCGGTGGTCGGCCCGCCCCGGCGACACCATCGCCTTCAAGGTCAGCAGCCGCTCCGACGAGCCGTACCGAGCGCGGCTCGTGCGAGTCATCTCGGGCGACCCGAATCCGGCCGGACCGGGGATCAAGGAGGTGCCGGTGGCGGCCGACTTCGAGGGCAGCTGGCCCTCGCGCGCCCAGGACGCTGCACTCGGCTCCTACGCCCGGATCCAGGGGGCTTCCCTGAAGGCCGAGGCCCTCACCGTCTCGGCGACGGTCTGGCCGACACTCCCCGGCCGCAGCGAGCAGGGCATCGTGTCCTGGCTCGGCAACACAGGCGGGCTTGCGCTCCTGCTCGACGGCGAACGCGGCGCGAGCGCCCGGGTTGCCACCGCACAGGGGCCCGCGACGGTTGCGGTGGGGAAGCCGCTTCGCTCGCGTGCCTGGTACAAGGTGTGGGCGAGCGTCGATCCCCGGAGCGGCGCCGTCCGCGTCGGACAGCGGGCCCTCGAGCCGCTGGCCGTGGCGGACGACACCGGGACCGCGAGCGCGACCGTGGGCGCGCCGACGTGTGCGGGCGACGGCGAACTCCTCGTCGGCGCGCTGGGAGGAGCCCCGGTCGGCGGCCACTTCAACGGCAAGATTGAGCGGCCCGCGATCGTGCGCGGCGCCAGCTCGTCGGACGGCCCGCTCCCCGGCGAGCCGCCGTCCGGGGCCGAGGTCATCGCGGACTGGGACTTTTCGCTGGAGATCCCGTCCCTCAAGGTGGTCGACGTGGGACCCAACGGGTGGCATGGCGAGCTGGTGAACTTGCCCACGCGGGCGATGAAGGGATCCAACTGGAGCGGGCGCGAGCAGTGCTGGCGTCATGCGCCCGCGGAGTACGGCGCCATCCACTTCCACGAGGACGACCTCCACGACTGCGGCTGGGAGACCGATTTCGCGTTCACGGTGCCCCATGGCCTCCGGAGCGGCGCGTACGCGGTGCGGCTCCAGTGCGGCGAGCACGAGGACATGATTCCCTTCTTCGTGCTGCCGCCGCGCGGGTCACGGCGAACGCCCGTCTGCGTCCTGATCCCAACGTTCACCTATACCGTGTACGGGAACTACGCGAGGGGGGTCACGAACGACGAGTACCGGGCCCGGGCCCGCGCCTGGGGGGCACGCGACGCGACGCCCGACGACCACCGGGAGTACGGGCTGTCCACCTACAACTTCCATACCGACGACAGCGGCATCGGCTTCGCATCGCAACTCCGCCCGGTGCTGAACCTCCGCTCCGCCTTCCTGGGCTACGTCGACCCATCAGGGTCCGGACTTCGCCATTTCCCCGCCGATACCCACCTCCTCGACTGGCTGGAAGCGAAGGGTTACGAGTTCGACGTCGTGACCGACGACGACCTGCACCGCGAAGGCCACGATCTCATCGCGTCCTACCGGGTCGTGCTGACCCCCTCGCATCCCGAGTACCACACCGAGAACACCCTCGACGCCCTCCGACGGCACCTGGATGACGGCGGGCGCCTCATGTACCTCGGCGGCAACGGCTTCTACTGGCGGGTGGCGCTCAGCGATGCCGTGCCGGGCGCCATCGAAATCCGCCGGGGGGAAGGCGGTATTCGCGCGTGGGCGGCGGAGCCTGGCGAGTACTACAACGCCTTCGACGGCGAGTACGGGGGCCTCTGGCGGCGCAACGACCGGCCGCCCCAGCGTCTGGTCGGCGTGGGGTTCTCCGGCCAGGGGCATTTCGTGGGCTCGTACTATGTCCGCGCGCCCGGCGCCGACGACCCGCGGGCCGCCTGGATCTTCGCGGGCGTGCCGGACCGCATCCTCGGCGACTTCGGGCTCTCCGGCGGCGGTGCGGCCGGTTTCGAGCTCGACCGGGTGGACTTCCGCCTCGGCTCGCCGCCCAACACGATCATCCTCGCGACCTCCGAGCGGCACGGTGACACCTTCATGGTGGTTCCCGAGGAGCTTCTCACCCATCTCGCGACCTGGCCGGGCGAGCCGCCCGACGCGCTCATCCGCTCGGACATGACCTTTTTCGAGACCGGGCGGGGCGGAGCCGTGTTCTCCGTCGGTTCCATCACCTACTGCGGAAGCCTCTCGCACAACGGCTACGACAACAACATCTCGCGCATCACCAGGAACGTCCTCGACCGCTTCCTGGACCCTGCCCCCTTCGAAACCTGAAGGAGCCGGACACGACCGACTCCTCCGGGTTCGCCGCACCGCGGCAGCCCGACGCCGGCCCCACGGCATCGTCGTGAAGCCTGTCCTGGCGGCGCCGGAAGATTCAACGAGATCGATCCGCGCAAATCCCAGTGAACGGCCAGGCGCCGGCGGTTCGCTGCGCACGGCCACCGCCTACAATTGCCGTGCTCGCTCCTGCAGCAGCGAGCCCGCTCGCGGGCAGAACCCTCCCCCGCCCCTTCATCCACGCGAAAATGCCAGCCGATGACCGCGATCCCCGCTGAACCCATTCACGCTGTCAAGGTTGACGGGGTCTGGACCGCCTCCGTCGACTACCACATCTCCCTTGAGCCAGTCGGACGGCGCGTGCGCGTCTATCTGGGCGGCACGGCCGTAGTCGACTCGCTCGACACGCGGGTCCTGCTCGAGAAGGGGCACCTCCCGGTCTACTACTTCCCCAGGGCCGACGTCGCCGACGACTGCCTCAGCCCGACCGACCGCAGCACGTTCTGCCCGCACAAGGGCACCGCCAGCTACTGGACCGTCTCCGCCGGCTCCAAGACCGCGGAGAACGCGGCGTGGGGGTATCCGGAGCCCCTCCCCCACCTCGCTCCGCTTGCGGACCTTATCGCCTTCTACTGGGACGCCATGGACGAGTGGTGGGAAGAGGACGAGCAGGTGTTCGTCCACGCCCGCGACCCGCGAACCAGCATCACCGTGGTCGAGTGCTTCCGGCAGGTGGAAGTGGTCCTCGACGGAATCGTGGTCGCACGCACGCGCCGGGCCCGGCAGCTCCACGAAACCGGTCTGCCGGTGCGCTACTACATTCCGCCGGAGGATGTGCGCACCGATCTTCTGGCGCCCAGCGACACACGGACGCGCTGTCCGTACAAGGGTGAAGCCGTGTACTGGAATGCCCGGCTGCCGGACCGGACGCTCGGTGACGTCGTCTGGAGCTACCCGCGCCCGATCGCGGAGTGCCCGCGCATCGCCGCCATGATGTGCTTCTTCAGCGAAGCGGTCGACGCCATCCTCGTCGACG
The DNA here is from genome assembly GCA_009839505.1 of Gammaproteobacteria bacterium. Classification (GTDB taxonomy): domain Bacteria; phylum Pseudomonadota; class Gammaproteobacteria; order Pseudomonadales; family Azotimanducaceae; genus VXYL01. The sequence continues at coordinate 1,531 of VXPO01000075.1, read as the reverse complement.
GCGTGGCCGAACCCAAGCCCCGCACCAAGTGGTCGAGGGACTGACCGCCGGCGGGCAGGCAGCGGCAGCCCGGTATGGACCAGACGCGACAGGCCCCGCCTGCCGCGACCACGGCGATCCGCCCCTGTCCCGTTTCCTGACGTACGGTCGCGGCCCGGCGCCACCGCATCCCGGTCACGCGACGGGAAGCGAAAGCCGGCCGCGGGCGCGCCCGCTTTCGCCTGCTATCGTCGGAGACCGCCCGTGGAAGAAGAGCCGGCCATGAGCACACCAGCCGAGATCGCGCGTCACTACACGAGCGGTGACCTGCTCGTGCGGCTCGAGGCGAAATTGCGGGAAGACGGTGTCGACCCGGCCCGCCCGACCTTCGACGCGCTTGCCCCCTATGACCAGTTCCACGGCCGCGGGATCGATGCCACCGAGGACCTGGCCCGGGATCTGGAGGTCGCACCGACCGACCACATCCTCGACGTCGGGAGCGGCATCGGCGGGCCAGCGCGCTACCTGGCACGACGCTTCGGCTGTCGCGTGCGCGGTATCGACCTGACTGCCGAGTTCTGCGAGGTCGCACGGCACCTGACGGCGCAACTCGGGCTCACCGACCGCATTGCCTTCGAGCAGGGCGACGCGCTCGCGATGCCGTTCGACGACGCGGCCTTCGACGGCGCCTACACGATGAACGTCTCGATGAACATCGCCGACAAGCGCGGGTTTTTCGCGGAGATCCACCGCGTGCTCAAGCCGGGCGCGTGGTTCCGGTTGTCCGAGATCGCCCAGGGACCCGGCGGGGCGCCTGACTACCCGACGCCATGGGCGCGGACGGCCGCGTCGAGCTTCCTAGCGACGCCTGCCGAAACCTGGGCGAATCTGGAAGCTTCCGGTTTCACGATCGAGAGCCAGCGTGACACTGCAGAAGCGGCTCTGGCCTACGCCGCCCACTCCCGCGCCGTGGTCGAGGCCGGCGGACAGCCGCCGCACCGAGCCATCTCGCTGGTCCACGGCGCACTTGCCGAAGAGGCGATAGCCAACGCGGGTCGCGCGCTGCAGGAACACCGCACGGTGCCGATTGAGCTGATCTGCCGAAAGGTGTCCGAAGCCGACGGCTGACGGTTTCATGGCCTGGTGCGAGGGCGCTTTATCGGCGCGACCCGTGAATTGCCGGACGGGGACCGGAATGGCTATGCGGGATTGGAAACGAATCTCGAACTGGTCAAGGCAATCTTGATCCTTCCGGCAACGGCACTGGTCTACGTGCCGGGGGCGATCCTTTGGATGTCAGCCGAATGGGGCCTAGCCCCGAACCTGCCGGATCCCGGGCGACCCCGATTCTGGGCCGCCCTCGTGCTGGGCGTTGCCGGCCTCGCGTTTGCAGCGTGGACGACCAATCTGTTCCGAATCATCGGGAAGGGCACGCCCGGGCCATGGGCTCCCCCCAGCCGCCTCGTTGTCCGCGGGCCCTACCGCCACGTCCGAAACCCCATGATCACGGGCGTGCTGCTCGTGCTCGCCGCCGAATCCCTGATGCTCGGGT
>VXPO01000164.1 GCA_009839505.1 Gammaproteobacteria bacterium | reverse complement strand
CCCCAGGCGCGGCCGGCGCGGGTCCGCTCGGGGCGCCCGCGCCGCCCCGGGGGCGGGGGGGCGGCGGGGGGGCGCCGCCCCGCCCCAGGCCCAGCCACGCCGTCGATCATGGAACATTCGCCGCGGGTCACTACGTTTCCCCTTGCGGATGTTCCATGAAGGGCGCTAGCGTGCCGAAACCACGCGACACCACGGCTCACTACAAGCACGGCCGACCTCGCGCCCTTCGGGCGCGATAGCGTCGCCAGACAGGGGGAACTCGAATGTCCGTCATTCAATCGAAGCTCGACACGCGCTCCGAGCAGTACCGGATCAATCGCCGGGAGATGCTCGACAAGCTCGCGTTCCTGGACGAGTTGTACGAGCAGGCTGCGCAGGGCGGCGGTCCGGAGGCGATGGAACGCTTGCGCACCCGCGACAAGATGCCGATCCGCGAGCGTATCGCCAAGGTGCTCGATCCCGACTCGCCGTTTCTCGAGATCAGCCCGCTCGCCGCCTGGCACTCCCACTACACCATCGGCTCGGGGTTCACCGTCGGCATCGGTGTCATCTCGGGCGTCGAGTGCGTGATTCTCGGCCACGATCCCTCCGTGCGTGCCGGCGCGATGAACCACTTCAACTCCAAGAAGCTGATGCGTGGCCTCGAGATCGCGCGCGAGAACCGGATGCCCTACGTGCAGTTCGTCGAGTCAGCCGGTGCGGATCTCGGCGCAGGCGGCCGCGGCGGCGGCGGTGGAGGTCCGAGGCGGCAGTTGACGCCCGAGGAGGAGCGCGAGCAGTTCATCCGCGGCGTCCAGGAAAGCCTGCGCGGCTCCACCGGGCATTTCGCCGAGTCCGGGCGGTTGTTCTACGAGATCACCGAACTCTCGAAGATGCGCATTCCGACGATCTCCGTGGTTTTCGGCGTGTCCACCGCGGGCGGCGCCTATCAACCCGGCATGAGCGACTACAACATCTTCATCCGGGGTCGCTCCCGGGTATCCCTGGGCGGCCCGCCCCTGGTCAAGATGGCCACCGGCGAGGACGCCGACGGCGAAGAACTCTCCGGGGCACTGATGCACACTACGCTGTCCGGGCTCGGGGACTACCTGGCGGAGACCGAGATCGACGGTATCCGTCTCTGCCGCGAGGTGGTGGCACACCTGAACTGGCGCAAGCTCGGACCGGGTCCGAGCCTGCCGGCGGACGATCCCGTCTACGACAGGGACGAGTTGATCGGCATCATCGGCGAGGATCTGACGATCCCGTTCGACATGCGCGAGGTCATTGCCCGGGTGGTGGACGGCTCGCGCTTCGAGGAGTTCAAGCCCCTCTACGGGCCGACCCTGGTGTGCGGCTGGACGTCCGTTCACGGCTATCCCATCGGCATCCTCGGCAACAACGGCGTGTTGATGTCCGAGTCGTCCGAGAAGGCGTCGCAGTTCATTCAGCTCTGCAACCAGGTCGACGTCCCGCTTCTGTTCCTGCACAACATCACGGGCTACATCGTCGGCACCGACTTCGAGCAGCGCGGCATCACCAAGAACGGTTCGAAGATGATCAACGCCGTTTCCAACTCGACGGTGCCGCACATCACCGTGATCGTGGGGGCCTCGTACGGTGCCGGCAACTACGGCATGAGCGGTCGCGCCTACGGCACCCGGTTCTCCTACACATGGCCCACCGCGAAGATCGCCGTTATGGGTCCCAAGCAGCAGGCGGGCGTGATGACCATCGTGCAGCGTGCGGCGGCCGAACGGCGTGGGCTGGAATTCGACGAGGCGGGGGACGCCAAGCGGGTAGAACGGGCGGAATACCAGTTGGAGGAAGCCTCCAAGGGACTGTTTGCGACGTCGCGTGTGGCCGACGACGGCATGATCGATCCCCGGGACACGCGGGACTTCATCGGCATCTCGCTGTCCGCGTGCCACAACAACGTGGTGCAGGGCACGAAGGAGTTCGGCACATGGCGAATGTAACGCCACTGCACGCGACCGCACGCGACCGCTTCGCGGTCGCCCCGAATTGGCTTCGCCAATTCGCAGGTTATATGAGGAACATCCCGGAAATATAATCAATGAGTTACAAGAATGTCTGAAGTCAGTATTGAGCCGATCCGGCGGTTGTTGATCGCCAACCGGGGCGAGATCGCAAGGCGGGTGATCCGTACGGCGCACGAGATGGGTATCGCCACCGTGGCGGTTCATGCCGACGGCGACGTCGGGGCACCGTTCGTAGTCGAAGCGGACACGGCGATTGCGCTCGACGGCAAGACCTCCGCAGAGACCTATCTCGACATGGCCAAGGTGCTCTCCGCCTGTCGTCGTTCGGGGGCGGATGCCGTGCATCCCGGCTACGGGTTCCTCTCGGAGAACGCCGCCTTCGCCAAGGCCGTGCTCGATGCTGGACTGCGTTGGGTGGGACCGTCGCCGGACGCCATCGGCCAGATGGGCGATAAGCTGGCCGCCAAGCGGCTCATCCAGGAAGCACAAGTCCCGACGTTGCCCGCCATCGAACTCACCGCCGGCGAAGATCTCGCGGCTGCCGCCGAGCAGATCGGCTACCCGGTCCTTGTCAAGGCCTCCGCGGGTGGAGGGGGACGTGGCATGCGGGTGGTGGAGGATCCGGACGAACTCGACGCGGCCATCGGCGGCGCCCCGCGGGGGGCCGGCGCGGGCGTATGGGGGGCCACCCAGTTGCTTGCGAGGTGGGTTTCGGGGCGCCGGCGTGTGGTGGTACCGAATAAA
>VXPO01000173.1 GCA_009839505.1 Gammaproteobacteria bacterium | reverse complement strand
GTCATCAACTCCTTAGGTGTTCGCCTCAGCATCCAGCCTGGCGGCTAGTGGCCGATCACTAGAGACTGTGTCGGCGCGATAGCGATGCGTTTGCGTGCCATCGTTATCGCCCCATGAACGAAGACCCGGTTCCGTTCCTGCACGCTGACAGAACCCTTCCCCGTGGTCTCGCCACCCGCGCGCAGGAGTAGGGTTTTCGAGTGTTTGCCGATTGTTTGCCAACAAGGTGAACGGCGGTGGAATAGGAAAGAGCAGGACTCTAATATTGGACATATAAACAGCAATATAATGAGGATATCCCAAGAGGTGCTCGGACACGATAGCCTCAATGGCATTCACGAAGTCAGGGGTTCGACTCCCCTCGGCTCCACCATAGCCGTTCCGCTTATGTGAGGTAGTTTTCCGTCAAAATCGACCAAAATCGAACCGAAATTCATGGCTAGGGCAGCTCCTGCCAAGCATGACCTCCGCCCGGCCCGATTGCCGGAGTTCGGCAACCTGGAGGTCAGCTGGGCGATGTGCGCCAACCCCATGTGCGACAACTTCGGGGTCCTGTACGGCGCGGAAGACGAGGCCGGCGACGACGCGTCGCGATATCGCGTCACCGGCGGCAACCCGCCCACCCTCGTCTGCCGGCGGTGCGGCTACTCCCCGACGCTGCACGCCCGGTTGTCCGTCCGTCCGCTGGCGCGCCATTTCCTGGCGCAGAGCTTGCCCTTTGCCGACTGTCCGAACCAGGCGTGCGTGCACCACGGCATCAACGCCTTCGAATATCTGGGCCAACGAATGGGGACGTACCGGAGTCCCTACCGCCAGGTCGGGCGGCACTGTCTGGCCTGTCGCGAGTGCGAGCGGCACGGGCGGCCCGGGGCCGGCTTCACGATCGGCACGTCGCTCGGCCTGAGCCGCACCCGGATCGTCCGCGAGAACGTCGCGAAGCAGCTGACCCATGTCTGGGAAGGCGATTCGGTGGTGCGCTCGCTGTTCGGCACCGCCCGCAGGGACAGGCGCAGGAAACGGCTGGTTCGACAGGTCGGGACGCACTACCGGCGCCTGTTCGCCATGGCCGCGCGCATGCGCGACTACGCCGCCTGGCGGAACGCCTTCCTGCTGAGCCCCGACTTCCGCGCCATGCAGACAGAGCCGGTGGAGGTGCACACCGACGTGCTCGAACTGTCCCTGCACCGGACCGGCGACCGGTCGGACGGGGAGCCCTCGCACAAGCTGCTGCGCGTCATCGTGTCGGTGGTAAATCTTCGGCAGCACCGGACGCACGTCATCCTGGCGGCGCATCCCTGTTTCCTGCCGGCCGACGCGTGCCCGGATCTCGCCGCCCTGGAGGAGGACAAGGAACGCACACCGTTTCTGGCCAGGCGGTGGGAGGGTCTCGAGACCGCCCTGGACGACCGGAAGCTGGTGATCGACGGCCGGGTGGCCCCTGACCCGCCGGCGCACGGGTACGACGGGTACCTGATGCGCTCCCCCTACGCCGAGGTGGCCCACTTCCTGACCGTGGACCGGATGCTGTCGGCATGTCCCCGGCGGTATTACTACATGGACGGGGAGCGGGCCCAGGCCCGCGCCGCCCTGGTGGCCATGCGCCAGCAGATCCGTGCCAGGCAGGTGGAGATCGTGCTGTTCCAATACGCAAAGGAGGGGGAACAGGCGAACGGGGAGGAAGCGGAATCCCGCGGGCGGACACGCCGGGACCCGGCCCGCCTGCGCCGGGGTTTCCGGAAGATGGAGAGGCGTTTCCGGGCGCAGGTCGAGGCCGGCTCCGGCGCCCTCGACGAGGATGCGGCGCGCACGCGGGCGGCGCGGGTCTGGCGGACGGCTTTCCTCGGGGCCAAGAGCCAGGAGGGCGGATGGGCGTGGCTCCGGTATCCGCCGGGGAGCGGACAGTACGCGGATTGCCGGACGCTATGGCTGACCCGTCGGCCGGGCGACGGCCTCGACGAGGGCTTCGACCTGCTGCGGAATGCCACGCTGCAGGCGGTGGACGCGAACTTCGGCTACATGCGCTACCGCCTCCGGCCGGTGCAACGCCCCCAGACGTCGGCACGGCGGCAAAGGCGGAGCTACGTCAGGCACAGCTACGACCCGCGGGTCGTGTGCGCGGAACTCTCGATGTACCTGTTCCTGCGCAACTACTACAGGCGTCCCGCGGCCGAGGAGCGGCATCTTCGCGCCGAGGCCATGGGGCTGGCGTCGCGCACCCGGCCGGTGCCGGCCCCGGACAAGGTCGTGTGGTCGTTCCGGCTGGGGGTGGCGCACGCCCGTGAGATGACGCGGTGGCTGAGGAACCAGTAGCGGGCGCCACGGGCCTCGGCCGGGCGTTCGCGGAGTTCACGGCCCTGCCAAGCCTCCTTCGGCTGCCGGTGGCAGCAGGCTCGGACGCGCCCGGGTGGGCGGAGTTGCTGGAGGAACAGGGTTTCAACGAAGACCACCTGGAGCCGGAGGATTCCCCCCGGCGGCCACAGGACCTGACCCGGTTCGTCGCGGACGATGCGGTGCAGTTCTGCCGGCGCCTCCGGCTGCTCGGGGATGACGACGCCCTGACCGGCCCGGGCCGCCGGATCGCCGAACTGGCCGACGGTGAGACGCCCCCGGATGCCGGTCCGGACGGCGGGCGGGCGGACATCTTGGCCGATGTGCTGGCGGAGCAGATCCGGCGCTGCGCTGCCGCAGGAAATTCCTTGGCCCCCGTCGGCAGGAGACATACCGACGG
>VXPO01000124.1 GCA_009839505.1 Gammaproteobacteria bacterium | reverse complement strand
CGCCGGCCGCCGAGCGACAGCGAAAACTGACTCCCCCTTCTTGATCAATGGCACAACCCCACAGACGGACAGCCCGCGGCGACGAGGCCAAGGCCATCACACCAAACATCGCCCGATTCAAACTCGGGGTCCGTGCATCGGGTTGCCCACCCTTTGCCCACCGTGCCTCGTTTGCTTGAGGACCGGCCCCGTGGACAAAGCGTGGACAACCCGGCCGAACATCGCCCCTTTCAAACGCGGGCCAAACGCCGGCCGCCGAGCGACAGCGAAAACTGACTCCCCCTTCTTGATCAATGGCACAACCCCACAGACGGACAGCCCGCGGCGACGAGGCCAAGGCCATCACACCAAACATCGCCCGATTCAAACTCGGGGTCCGCGACTGCGAGGTCGCAGCCCCGTCGGGCCGTCAGGACGCGCGCTTGCGGACGTACAGTACGAGCTCGTGGTGGATGAGCTCGTAGTCGTGCTGGTCGGCGATTTCCCGCTGCAGATCTTCGATCCGGTCGTTGACGAACTCCGTCACAGCTCCCGTGTCGACGTCCACCATGTGGTCGTGGTGGGTGTCGCTCGCCAGTTCGTAGACCGCGTGACCGTCGTCGAAGTTGTGCCGTTCGACGATGCCCGCCTGCTCGAACTGGGTCAGCACGCGGTAGATCGTGGTGATGCTGATCGACTCGTCGACCTTGAGTAGCTGTCGGTAGACGTCTTCCGCGGAGAGGTGATGCGGCTCCGCGCTCTCCAATACCTCCAGCACCTTGATGCGAGGCATGGTGACCTTCAAGCCGGCTCGCCGGAGTTCGTTTTGGGAGGGATCCCTGGCCACGGCTACTTCCCGAGCGTGTGTACACTCGACGTTACCCACAGCCAACTGGCCCGTCAACGAACTTGAACCACCCCTCCGCCACGGGTGACCCGGACACCGTACCGCCCCACGACTCCTCCGGCGCGCTTGGCCGGGTGTTCGATCGGCTGGCCGCCGAACGCTCGGCGGTGCTTGCTGGTCTTTCCGGCGAGGAGACGGCTCTGTTGGCCGGGTACGGCATCCACGTGGCCGGGGACCGGGCGGATCTGCAAGACGATGTCGACCTGCTTTCCTTGCAGGGTGTCCGCGATGCCCTTGGCGCCGAGGCCGCCGCTTGGCTCAGCGACTTGGACGTGCGCGCTCACATCGCCAGCACGAATACCACGCTTTTGGAGCGGGCGAGCCGGGAACGCATCGCCGGTTGCGTGCTGACGGCGGAAGTGCAGACCGGTGGTCGGGGACGGCGAGGCCGCCAGTGGCTAAGCCCCTTCGGTCGAAATCTTGCGGTCTCCCTCGGCTTCGCCACAGGCCGACCGCTTGCCGAGATCGGCGCGTTGAGCTTGGTGGTGGGCGTCGCGCTACGTCGGGCTCTGGTCGAGGCGGGGCTGTCGGGCGTCGAGTTGAAGTGGCCCAACGATGTGCTGCTCGACGGCCGTAAGCTGGCGGGCATATTGATCGAACTGGTGCGCGCCACGTCGCCCGTGGAAGTCGTTGTCGGCATCGGTGTCAACGTCGGTTGCGCCGGAACCGTGGGCGCGCGGATCGACCAGCCCGTCGCCGATGTCGCGGAGCAACTCGAACGGCCTTCGCGTACCGAACTGCTGGCCGGCATCGTCAACCACGTGGTGGCGGGCTGCCGCGAATTCGACAGGCGAGGGTTCTCCGCGTTTCGCAATGAATGGGAAGCGGCGCACCGCCACCAGGGACGGCCGGTGGTCGTGACCCTGCCCGCCGCCGGTGGTGTGGCCGGGCAGACCGTCGCCGGCACCGCGCTCGGCATCGCTCGGGACGGTTCCCTCAAGGTGGAGACAGTCGATGGGCTCCGTGAGTTCAACGGTGGCGAGGTATCGGTTCGTGAGTAGCGCGGTGCTGGACATCGACATGGGCAACACGCGAACCAAGTGGCGTTTCGGCAATGCCGCCGGGCACTTGCCCTCGCCTCAACTGCCCAAACTCGATTCGAAGCCCGGGCGTGTGCGCGTCGCGACGGTATTGCGCAACCGCGATGCCGTGGCGCAGACCGTCGGCGAGCGGTTCGGCCTCGAGGCCGAGTTCGCGTCCACCTCGGCGACCCTCGCCGGCGTCCGCTGCGGCTATCGCGATCCGGCGCGGCTGGGTGTGGATCGCTGGCTTGCGCTGGTCGCGGCGTGGCACTTGACGGATGGGGCCGTAGCGGTCATCGGTGCAGGGACGGCGGCCACGGTGGACTTCGTGCATGCCGACGGTCGCCACGAAGGCGGCCACATCGCACCGGGACTCGGCCTCATGCGGAATGCCTTGAATCACACCGCCGATGTGCGCCCGGAGTACGCCGCCGAGGCTGTCGCGACGCCTGGCAACGACACCGAAGGCGCGGTTTCCTCCGGTACGTTGGTCATGCTGCTCGGGTTCGTGGAAGCGGCTGTCGGGGCATTCGCCGAGCGCTGCCCAACCCCGCCGGACGTTGTCCTGACGGGTGGGGACGCGGAGTTGCTGTGCGCGCATCTCACTGTGTCCGCGCGACACGAACCGCACCTAGTGCTCGACGGTCTCGCCATCGCGCTGCCGTAGCGCGGGTTGCCGTCGTTCGGCTTAGCCCGGATATTTCACCAGTGGACCCGATGATGCGCACCCTGCGGGCGCGTTGGGAGATCGCCGAGGATTTTGGCTCCGTGCGCCCGCGCTCCTTGGAGCGCGCGCTCGCGACCGAGAGCCTTCAGCCGGGGAGCGCGAG
>VXPO01000088.1 GCA_009839505.1 Gammaproteobacteria bacterium | reverse complement strand
CGCCCGGCACCGCCCTCTGGTTTATCCTCCCCATAATTTCGCAACGAAAATCCCCCCCTTTGGGGGCGCCTCCGGGCCGCGCGCGGGGGGCCCCCCCACCCCCCCCGGCGGCCCGCCCTCGCCACGGGACCGCAGGCATTGTGCGGGGAGACGGATACGCTACGCTCTCCCGCCGCACGGGCGATATGCAGCATCTCCAGTACGCCTCCGCAGAGCATCACATCAGGCATGACGACATCCACCGCCGGACCAAGGTCGTGGCCACCTTCGGTGCCGATCAGAGGGGCGAATTCCTCCCGACCGAACAGGCTCTCACCGCCAGCCAGGCGTTGCGGAATCTCGCCGCGCAGGGATCTTGGGCCCTGGACATCTGTAACGGGCAAGGGTTCCTCGAACCAGTCGAGATCCACCGGCTCCAGCCGATTGGCGACCGAGACGGCACGGTCGTGATCGAAGTGGCTGTGGCAGTCCACCTTGACCGCTATCGACGAACCCGCCGCTTCGCGGATGGCGAACATCGCGTCGACGCCCGCAGAGGTTGCGGCTTCCACCGCCTCGACCCCCGCCCGCGCCGATGGGAACCCATCGAACGGCGCCGCCTTGACGGCCTTGAATCCCGCTTCCCGGGCCAGCTCCGCACTTCGCGCGAAGGCGGCCGGCCGGCGCTCGACCGTCATGCGGTTGATGTTGGCATAGACACCCACGAGGTCGCGGACTCGACCGCCCAGCAGTTCATGGACAGGCACACCTTCCAGCTTGCCGCGAATGTCCCAAAGCGCCTGTTCGATGGCCGAGAAGGCTGTTCTCATCCGGATATCGCCGCGTAACGCGCGCGCCCAGCCGGCATCTCGATACGCCGACACCGATAGCGATTCGCTCGCCAGGTCGTAGAACTGGGCGAGTTCCGGGAACTCGGGTCGGGGGCTGTCGGCCCTTGACGGTCGAGGGCGGAACAAGGCTTCCCCGACGCCGGTGACTCCCACGTTTGTGGACAAGCGCACGAACAGCCAGGTCGTGCGTTCGCTGACCCTTGTGGGAAAGAGGTCGATCCCCGTCGCCCGGGGCGTCACGGTCCTTGGGGAGGCAACTCCCCACGCGTTCGCAGAGTCTCGCGTTCCCGCGTCGTCGATTTCAGAATCCTAAGTACGCCTTCGAGCTCTGCGATCGTCTGCCGGACCACTTGCCGCGACTCGGTGTGGTCGCGCTTCTCGACGCTCCCCGCCAAACGTCGGCGCGCGCCATCGAGGGTGAACCCCTGTTCGTAGACGAGTGCTCGAATGCGGCGAATGACGATGATGTCCCGCCGTTGGTAGTAGCGACGGTTGCCCCGTCGTTTGACGGGCTCGAGTTCGGTGAATTCCTGTTCCCAGTAGCGCAGCACGTACGGCTTGACGTCGCACAGGGTGCTGACTTCGCCGATGGTGAAGTAACGCTTCCCCGGAATCGGGGGCAGATCCTCAGTCGGACTCGGGTCCGACATGCGACTCGACCCGCGCTCGGAGTTTCTGACCGGGATGGAAAATGACCACGCGACGGGCGGAGACCGGAATCTCCTCGCCGGTCTTCGGATTGCGGCCGGGGCGCTCGCGCTTGTCCCTCAGGTTGAAGTTGCCGAAACCCGACAGCTTGACGGACTCGTTGTGCTCGAGCGACACGGCGACAGTCTCGAAGAACGTCTCGACGATCTCCTTGGCCTCGCGCTTGTTGAGGCCAAGATCTTCGAACAGATGCTCAGCCATCTGGGCTTTCGTCATTGCGCCCAATGTAAGTACCCCATTCCCTCCATCTACGTACCGAGACCCCAACTAGCGTGCCGCATCACAACCCCGGCCACTAGCGCAGACGGGCACCCAGTTCTGCCGACAGCTCTGCCAACGCCTCGTCCAGGTAGCGCGATATCTCCGCGTCCGTAAGAGTGCGTGAGCGATGTTGAAACGTCAAGCCTATCGCGACGCTTTTTTCATTGGAATCAATGCCTTTACCGGAATAGACATCAAAGAGCGCGAAGTCGGCAAGAATTTCACCGAGACGCTTGCGAACCACAGATTCGATGCGCTGCGCCGAGACCGCCCGGTCAACGAGGAGCGCCATGTCGCGACGGACCGCAGGTTGGCGGGAGAGCGTGCCGTGCCGCCGACGGCGGCGCGCCTGCACAGCGTCCGCGTCGAGTTCGAAGACGTACACGCCGCTCGGCAGTTCCAGCACGTTCTCGACCTCGGGATGCAGGCGACCGAAGCGGCCCACCGCGGTGTCGTCGACGAGCACCACGGCGGACTGCCCCGGATGCAGCACCGGGTCGGCCGCGCGCGCGAACCCGATTGACCGGCCGCCGAGCGCAAGCAAACGCTCAACGTCGCCCTTGACGTCGAAGAAGTCGACGCCCGCATCGCCCTGGGACCAGCTCTCCTCTTCGCGCGGGCCGAACAGAATGCCGCTGCACAGGGTGACCTGCCGCAGTCCCGCTGCATCCCGAACCCCGTGCTCATCATCCTCGCCCTGCGGCTCGGCGTCTGTTCCGGGGTGGAAACACTGGCCGGTTTCAAACAGCCGCACACGGCCCTCCCGGCGGGCCAGATTGTTGCGAAGCGCCGCCACGAGACCCGGCAGCAGGCTGGTGCGCATCACCGAGTGCTCGCTGGACACCGGGTTCAAAACCGTCAACGGCTTGCCGTTCGGGTCCAGGACATCCGCGAGCTTGGGATCGACAAAGCTGTAGGTGATGGCCTCCGCGTAGCCCAGGTCGACCAGCAAGTCCGCCACGCGGGTGTCGATTAGCTCGTTCACCCGCGCACGTCCCAAGGGAAGCGGAACGATCGGCACCCGGCTCGCGACGGCATCGTAGCCGTGGATCCGCAGCACCTCCTCGACCAGGTCTTCCTCGAGGGCGATATCGAAACGGTGGCTCGGGCTCGTCACCGTCCAGGTTCGATCATCGAGGTTGCCGGACGTCGAAGGAGCAAGTTCGAGACGGTCGAGAATCCGCTCCACCTCGGCAACCGGAATCTCCTCGCCCACGAGCCGATCGAGTCGAGCCTTGCGCAATGTCACGGTCCTCGGTCGAGGCAGATGACCGTCGCTCGCTGTCTCGACCACGAGTCCCGGACGGCCGCCCGCGATGTCTACAAGCAACCGCGTGGCGCGCTCCACCGCATTCGCCTGAAGTCGATAGTCAACGCCCCGCGCGTAGCGATGTGCGGCGTCCGTGTTCAGGTCGTAGCGCCGGGAGGTCGCCGATACGGTCCCCGGATCGAAGTAGGCACACTCCAGAAAGATGTTGCGCGTCGTCGGCCCGACTCCACTCCTCTCGCCACCCATGACACCGGCGATAGCCACCGGTCCAGCCGCATCGGTTATCAGCAGGACATCCGCATCGACCTCCACCACCGTCCCGTCAAGCAGCGTCAGCGACTCGCCCTCGCGTCCGTTTCGAACGACGATACCGGTGTCCAGCCTGCCGAGGTCGAAGGCGTGCATGGGTTGGCCGAGTTCCAGCAGCACGTAGTTGGTGACATCCACTATGGGGTCGATCGGCCGCAAGCCCGAGCGGCGCAGTCGCTCGCGCATCCAGGTCGGCGTTGGCCGGACAATGTCCACGCCCTCGATTACTCGTCCGAGATAGCGTGGACAGCCGGTTGGATTTTCCACGGCCACAGGGAACACCGCGTCGGAGGTCGCCGCCACGGGTGAGATTTCGGGGGCCGAGACGGACACTCCGTTGAGCACGCCGACTTCGCGGGCGAGGCCGCGAATGGAGAGCGCGTCGCCGCGGTTCGGCGTCAGATCGAGATCGATCGTGACGTCGTCCAAGGCCAGCGCCCCGCGCAGGTCCGTTCCGGGCTGCGGTCCGTCATCGAGCTCGAGCACGCCGTCGGCGTCGCTGCCGAGATCCAGCTCATCCGCGCTGCACAACATGCCGTGCGACTCGATGCCGTGCAGTTTCGCACGAGTGATCTTCACATCCCCCGGCAACACCGCACCGACCCGCGCAAAGGCGCTCAGCATGCCGGCGCGGACGTTCGGGGCACCGCAGACCACATCGACCGTCCCGCTACCATCGTCGACCTCGCACACCGCGAGCTTCGCAGCGTGCGGATGGGGTCTGACGGCAACGATCCGTGCGACCACAACGCCTTCGAAGTCGCCGGCGACGCCTTCCACACTGTCGACTTCCAGTCCGGCATTGGTGAGTTGCTCGCACAACTGGCTGGTGGACGACTCCACCGGCACCCATTCGCGGAGCCACTGTTCGCTGAACTTCACGCGAACTGCTCCAAGAAACGAAGCTCGTTGTCGAACAGCAGGCGCATGTCGTCGATCTCGTAGAAGATCGTCGCGAAGCGGTCGACGCCGAAGCCGAACGCGAACCCGGTGAAGCGCTCGGTGTCGATGCCCGCCATGGAGAGGACGTTGGGATGAACCATCCCGCAACCCAACACCTCCGTCCAGCCGGTATAGGCGCATGCCCGGCACCCTGCGCCCAAGCAGTGCACGCACTGCACGTCCACCTCTGCCGAGGGCTCCGTGAAAGGGAAGTACGATGGTCGGAAGCGGACCGCGAGGTCCTGTTCGAAGAAGCCGTGGACGAAGTCCACCACGGCTCCTTTGAGATCGGCAAAGGCAATGCCTTCGTCGACCACCAGCCCCTCCACCTGGTGGAACATGGGGCTGTGGCTGGCGTCCACGTTGTCCTTGCGGTAGACGCGACCGGGACAGATGACGCGGATCGGCGGCGGTTGCGATTCCATCACCCGTACCTGCACGGGCGAAGTGTGGGTGCGGAGCAGCATGCCGTTGTCGAGATACAGGGTGTCGTGCATGGCCCGGGCGGGGTGGTCCGCGGGAATATTGAGGGCCGCGAAGTTGTGGTACTCGTCCTCGATCTCGGGTCCCGATACGACGTCGTAGCCCGCCGCCTCGAAGATGCGCTCGATGCGACGGAAGGTCATCGTGATGGGATGCAGGCTTCCTCCTGGACGCCGTCGCCCCGGCAGGGTGACATCCACGGCCTCCTGCGCCAGCTCGCGCTCGAGCTGCTGAGTGTCGAGGAAGCGGCGGCGAACCTCGACGGCGCTCTGCACCCGCTCCTTGGCGGCGTTGATGGCGGCGCCCGCGGCCGGGCGTTCCGCCGCGCTCATCCGGCCAAGACCCCGGGCAAGCGTGGTCAGTTCACCCTTTCTTCCCAGGAATCGAACCCGCGCGTCGTCCAGCGACCGTTCGTCGGTGGCCGCGTCAATGGCCGCCAACGCAGCCTTCTCGATGCCGTCAACATCCATGGGTCAGGAAACCTTTGAACAACCCGTAGGGGCGACCCTTGTGGTCGCCCTCACGACCCTTGTGGTCGCCCGATGAAGTTCAGGTCAACGCTGCCTTCGCCTTGGCCGCCAAGGCCGCGAACGCATCCCGCTCATGCAGTGCGAGATCGGCGAGCACGCGCCGGTCCACATCGATCGCCGCCTTCTTCAGGCCCGCGATGAAACGACTGTAGGACAGTCCATGGTTGCGTGCCTCGGCGTTGATACGCACGATCCACAACGCTCGGAACTGCCGCTTGCGCTGGCGCCGGTCACGGTAGGCGTACTGGCCGGCCTTGATAACCGCCTGTTTTGCCACCCGAAAGGAACGGCTGCGCGCACCGGTGTAGCCCTTCGCGGCCTTCAGGACCTTCTTGCGGCGCGCCCGCGACGCGGCGCTGTTTCTCGCTCTCGGCATGTATGTTCTCTGGGTTTCGTTTCGCTTGCTTGATCTATCGCCACCCGCTGACGTGGCCGTGAAGTTTCGCAACGCGAAACTTCGAACGCGCCCGATGGGCGCGCGCGCTCAACGTGCCTTCTTCGGCACCATGCGTTTCACCGCCGCCTTGTCTGCCGCGGACACGTCGGCGAAGGATCCCAGGTGGCGTTTACGCTTGGACGACATCTTGGTCAGGATGTGGCTCATGTTGGCGCGCTTGTGCTTGAACCCCTTGGCGGTGCGTCTGAACCGCTTCGCTGCGCCTCTGTTGGTCTTCAATTTCGGCATGGACGTTTCCCGTCTTTCTGTCGAGTGCTGTTATGGCCGCTACTTGCGGCGCTTCTTCGGTGCCAGGACCATCGTCATCTGCCGCGGCCCGTCGAACTTCGGCTCCGTTTCCACGTTTGCCAACTCGTCGAGATCCCCTTCGATGCGCTTCAGGATGTCCAATCCGATCTCGGGATGGTCCCGTTCGCGTCCCTTGAACCGCAAACTCACCTTGGCCTTGTCGCCGTCCTCGAGGAAGCGGACGAGGTTGCGCAGCTTCACCTGGTAGTCGCCCTCTTCCGTACTCGGCCGAAACTTCATCTCCTTGACGTGAATCTGCTTCTGCCGCTTGCGCTGCGCCGCCTTGGCCTTCTTCTGCTCGAAGAGGTGCTTGCCGTAGTCCATGACCTTGACGACGGGTGGATCCGCATTGGGTGCGATCAACACCAAGTCCAAGCTCTCGCGCCTGGCTTCGGTCAGGGCATCTTCCCGGGGGACGATTCCGACCTGACTGCCGTCGGAACCGATCAAGCGCACCCGCATGGCGCGAATGTCGTCGTTCAACACCGCGCGTTCGGTCGGTTGCGCTCTCGCACTCGATCTCTTGATAGGCTTCCTCCTAAAGTCGGCCAGCCAACGCTGACCCGGCATCACTGACGCGAACCCGCAGCATTCAAACCACCGCCAGACCCGCAATCCCGCGGATTCTAATGGCGGCGCGGGGTTCAAACAACCGAAGTCGTCCTACACCGGCACGGGGCAACGTCCTACAGGGAACCCCTCGACACGTCGCCCGCCGGGCGTCTGGTAGGCGCGATTGGGTTCGAACCAACGACCTCTACCATGTCAAGGTAGCGCTCTAACCAACTGAGCTACGCGCCTGTGCGTCGCCATGCGACGCATTGCAGAATGCTACGCATTCTGCGCGTCATTCCCTTCGGGCGCGGTTGGAGAATGCTGCGCATTCTCCGCGCGGGCCGTTCGGGGCGCGGGAGTATAGCGTAGGGCGCGCCCTGCGGGCGCGTTTGGAGAATGCTGCGCATTCTCCGCGCGGGCCGTTCGGGGTGCGAGAGTACCGCGTAGGGGCGACGCTTGTGGGTCGCCCGTGCCAGTCACCGCACGGTGTCGGTTGGCGACGACGGGCGACCACAAGGGTCGCCCCAACGACTTGCTCGGAGCTTCCCTACGGCACCGAACGAACCTGGGTACGGCGCATGAGGCGGCGGGCGGAGGGGTCGAAGGCAGCGCGGCGGTGCATGACGCTGCGGTTGTCCCAGATGACGAGATCCCCCACCTTCCACTTTTGGGTCCAGGTGGCGCCCGGCAGGGCCACGTAACGCCAGATCTCGTCCAGCAGGGCTTCGCTCTGGGCTAAGGGCAGACCCTCCACGTAGGCGTCTTGGCGACGACCGAGGAACAGTGCCTCTGTGCCGTTCTCGGGATGCCGTCGCACCATCGGGTGGACCGCGCCGGGTGCGGCACGAGGATCCGATGCGTGCCGATGTCCCCGGCGGAGTTTGCCGATGCTGTCGTGGGCGGCATCGTGCTTGACCCGGAGCTGCCGCGCCCTGTCGGCCAAGTCGGGCGGCAGCGCCCGCAGTGCCGCCACCATGTCGCAGAAATGCGTATCACCGCCCTCCTCCGGGGTCTCCACGGCGTACAGCAGGCTCGCCGTCGGCGGCGACTCGATATACGACATGTCCGTGTGCCAAGCCGCCTCCGCGGCACCGAGGCCGCCGATGGGTTTGCCGCCCACCAGGATGTTGGAGATCGTCGTGACATGGGGATTGGGCAACTGGGCGCGCTCTTTCTCGGTGATCCTACCCATGGGGGCATACTCCAGTGGGCCGAAGCGCCGGCTGAACGCCTGCAGGTGCTCATCGTCGGCGTGTTGATCCCGCACGCGCAGGATGGGGTGTCGCAGCCATGCGCCGTGGATTGCTTCGAACGTCGCATCGTCGACGGAAAGGAGATCGACGCCCGCCACGTCGGCGACGAATCCTTCTCTCAACGGTGTTATGTCCATGGCCGTGTCAGTTCACGAGGTAAGCCGAGCGCAATTCCTGGATCTCGTCGCGGACCCGCGCGGCTTCCTCGAATTCCAGGTTCTTGGCGTGATCGTACATCCGGTTCTCGAGTTCGCCGAGCATCCGTCCGAGTTCCTTAGGATCCGAATCGACCACCCGCTGCGCCTGTTGCGGTCCCCGGGCGGTACGATCCCGGGCGTCGCGCCGGCCTCGACCACGGGCCGCGCCGGGGGCCGCGCGAGCGCCTTCCATCACATCCGCGACAGCCTTCTCGACGCTGCGCGGGATGATGCCGTGGTCCTTGTTGAAGGCGATCTGTTTGTCTCGGCGGCGGTTGGTCTCGTCGATGGCGCGACGCATCGAGCCGGTGACCTCGTCGGCGTAGAGGATCGCACGACCGTGCAGGTTCCTCGCCGCTCGACCGATGGTCTGGATGAGTGAACGCTCGGCGCGCAGGAAGCCCTCCTTGTCGGCGTCGAGGATCGCCACCAGCGACACTTCCGGCATGTCGAGCCCCTCGCGCAGCAGGTTGATGCCGACCAGGACATCGAATTCGCCGAGCCGGAGATCGCGGACGATTTCCATGCGTTCCACCGTGTCGATGTCCGAATGCAGGTAGCGCACACGCACGCCGTGCTCGTCCAGGTACTCGGTTAGATCCTCCGCCATCCGCTTGGTGAGCGTGGTCACCAGCACGCGCTCGCCGTTGGCGACCGTGTCTCCGATCTCCCCGAACAGGTCGTCCACCTGGGTCGATGCGGGCCGCACGTCCACCTGGGGATCCACGAGGCCCGTGGGCCGCACGACCTGCTCGACGATGCTGCCTGAGCGTTCCTCCTCGTAGGGCCCGGGGGTCGCCGAGACGAAGATCATCTGCGGCGCCAAGGCCTCCCATTCGTCGAACCTGAGTGGGCGGTTGTCGAGGGCCGAGGGCAGCCGGAACCCGTATTCGACCAGGGTCTCCTTGCGCGAGCGGTCACCCTTGTACATGCCACCGAGCTGCGGGACGGTGACGTGGGACTCGTCGACGATCAACAGCGCATCCTTTGGCAGGTAGTCGAACAGCGTCGGCGGCGGCTCGCCCGGCTTGCGACCCGACAGGTAGCGCGAGTAGTTCTCGATGCCGCTGCAGTAACCGAGTTCCTTGATCATCTCGAGATCGAAACGGGTGCGCTGCTCGAGCCGCTGCGCCTCCACCAGCTTGTTCGCATCCTTGAGAAGCTGCAGGCGTTCGGCGAGTTCCTCGCGGATCTCGTCCAGCACGGCGAGGATGCGCTCCCGGGGCGTCACGTAGTGGGTCTTCGGGAACACGGTGTAGCGCGGCACCCGGGCCAGGACCTCTCCGGTTAGCGGATCGAAGGTGGCGATATTGTCGATCTCGTCGTCGAACAGCTCGATGCGTACGGCCTCTTTCTCCGACTCCGCCGGAAAGACGTCGATGACGTCGCCGCGCACCCGGTACGTTCCGCGCTGAAACGCCATGTCGTTGCGGGTGTACTGCAACTCGGCCAAGCGCTGGATCACGAAGCGCTGGTCCACGCGATCGCCACGGTCGAGATGCAGCACCATGCGCAGATAGGACTGGGGGTCGCCGAGGCCGTAGATTGCGGAAACCGAGGCGACGATCACGGTGTCGCGCCGCTCCAGCAGGGCCTTGGTTGCGGACAGGCGCATCTGTTCGATGTGTGCGTTGATCGACGCGTCCTTCTCGATGTACGTGTCCGAGGCCGGTACGTACGCCTCGGGCTGGTAGTAGTCGTAGTACGACACGAAGTACTCGACGGCATTGGCTGGAAAGAACTCGCGGAACTCGCCGTAGAGCTGTGCGGCGAGGGTCTTGTTCGGGGCGAGAACCAGGGTTGGACGCTGTACCTCTTCGATCACGTTGGCGATGGCGAAGGTCTTGCCCGAGCCGGTGACGCCGAGCAGGGTCTGGTGGGCCAGACCGGACCCCAGTCCGTCGACCAACCCGGTGATCGCCGTCGGCTGATCCCCCGCAGGGCGATAGTCGGCAACCACCCGGAAATCCGCTACGGTCTGCATTGGGTTCCCGATCGGCGTCGTTACGGCAATCGGAACGCCGTCAGGCGCGCCGGCTCACGGGCGCTCCCCGTGGCGATGACGACGAACTGCCTGCCGCCGGCCATGTAGGTCATCGGCGGTGCGGACAGGTGCATACCGTTTACCGCCGACTCCCAGACCAAGGCGCCCGTCGCCTTGTCGAGGGCACGCAACGACGAGCCCTCTCTGGCGCGGTGACCATGGAAGATCAGGTGCTTGGTCACCAACAGACCCGGGGCGTTGGCGCGTTCGCCCAAGTCGGGCAGGTCGAGGCCCCGGAGCAGGCGGTGGTCCTTGGGACCACGCCCGTTGGCCACCTTCCAGGCGATTTCACCCGTGTCGAGATGGTAGGCGGTGATGCTCGACCAAGGTGGCTTGACGACCGGCAGACCGTCGACGTCAATGCCCCCGGGCCGGATGCGGTAGGGCATGCCGTTTCTCGTCAGGGGAATCTCGCGCGCCACCATCAGCAGGGGTTCCCGGCGCGAGGCCACATAGAGCATGAGGGTCTCGGGATCGAATGCGGCACCACCCCAGTTGGCCCCTCCACCCCAGCCGGGAACCGCGATGCTTCCCTCCCTCGATGCCGGCAGGAACAGGCCGCCCAGCCGTCTACCCTCGACAGCCTCGAGCGCCCGCCGCCGAAGCCCAGGCGTAAAGTTGAGCAGGTCGTCCTTGCTCAGGCCCTGCAGCTCGAACGGCGGCGGCCACGTCGGAAATGGTTGCATGGCCGCGGCCTGCTCCCCCTCCAGCGTGCTGGCCGGCACAGGCTTGTCCTTGATCGGCCATACCGGCTTGCCGCTGACACGGTCGAAAACGTAGAGGAATCCCACCTTGCTGACCTGGGCCACGGCCTTGACCGGCTTGCCGTCGACGATGATGTCGGCGACCACCGGCGCAGCCGGCAGGTCGTAGTCCCAGATGTCGTGGCGTACGGTCTGGAAGTGCCACTTCCGCTCGCCGGTACGTGCGTCGACGGCGACCAGCGACGTGCCGAACAGATTGTCGCCAGGACGAAGGCCGCCGTAGAAGTGGCTGGACGGCGCCGTCACCGGCAGGTAGACCACGCCCAAGGCCGGGTCGCAGCTCATCATCGACCAGACGTTGGTGTTGCCCATCCAGCGCCAAGACTCTTCCCCCCACGTGTCGTTGCCGAAGTCGCCTTCCTGGGGGACGGTTTCGAACACCCAGACTTGGCGACCCGTCTTGACGTCGAAGCCGCGCACGTCGCCGAGCGGCACGTTCTCGCGCCAGTACTCGCGGAAGTGGGAGTTGTCGGATGACTGGTTGCCTACCACGACGACATCGCCGCACAGCGCCGGGGCGTAGTTCCACGTGGTCGCGTGGCGCAGCAGCGGTCGGCGAAGCCCCTTGGACAAATCCACGCGGCCGTCTTCGCCGAAGTCGGCGTAGGGCTTGCCCGTCTCCGGCGAGAGCGCGATCAACCAGCCGTCGCTGGTCACCAGTAGGACGCGGCCGCCCTTGGCGTCGTGGTGATACGCCAAACCTCGCGTCGAGAATCCGAATACCGGCGGCCGTGGACCGTCGCCGGTGCCCGGATCGTAGGTCCACAGCGTCTCGCCCGTGATCGGATCGAGGGCCACGACCGCGGAGAACGCCGTGCGGACGAACAGTCTTCCACCGACCAAAAGAGGCGTCGCCTTGAATCCATCCGGGGCTTTGCGGCGGTTGAAGCGACCCACGTAGCGGTGGTTGTCGAACGCCTCCCATACCCAGGCAATGGCCAGCGCATCGACGTTCTTGGCCGACACCTGGTCGAGTGGCGAGTACTTGTGTGCTCGGAGTCCGCCTCCGTAGGCCGGCCAGTCGCCCTGGGCGGTGGTCTGGTCGACGATCCGGCGCCGGTCATCCGCCAGCGGCTTGATCGCCGGCAGGCGCGAAACGACTGGCGCCGCCCGCTGCACCGGCTCCTGCGAGCCCACCACCGGATCACGGGCGGCAAGCCACGCTACGTCGATGGAATCCGCACCCCGTCTGTCGCGCTCCTCGACCAGCCACCGCCCGCGTTCGTTGTGCGCCTCACCGCCCTGGGGCGTCAAGTGGCAGAAGCTGCAGTCCGTGGCGCCGTACTTGACGGCATCGGCAAGCAAATCCGGACTCGCGGTAGCCACCTGACCCACCAATGCCAGCGACACCGCCAAGCATGCTAGCCGCCGCGTCGCCATGCGCCTTTCCCGCGTTGATGATTGCATGACGCCGTGACCTCGAAGCCTACCAACCCTTGAACGTGTCGGCCGCACATGCACTAGCCGCGGCAAACACTGTCCGGCAGCGATGGGCCAGTGTATAAGACGTAGCAGCATTTGGCTGGACGTTGGCAATGGTCTTGACGAGAGCCTTGGTCGTTTCCCTGACCCTCGCCGCGGGAGCGGCAGCCACAGCAGCCGAGGACGCTCGGAACTGGCATGAGCTCCCGGACTTCTCCGCACTCCGCCAGGAGATCGGTTGGCGGGAGGATTTCTGGGACATCTGTGAGAACAACCGCCCCATACAGAACATGCGTGCGCTGATGGATGGCAATCCAAAGAGTGCGGTCCGCCTGGGACGGTCTTGGCTCGAGAAATGCCCCGTGGACGTCCGCATCCACCACGAGACTTTCGTTGCGCTGACGAAATCCGGTGACCCCGAGGAAGGCCAAGTGCACCTCGAATGGAGCAAGGGCCTCATGTCGGCCATCGCGGCGACGGGCGATGGCAAAACCCCGGCTACGGCTTACGAAACCATTTCTGTTGGCGAAGGCTATGCCGTCCTCCACCTGCTTCGCCTGCGGCTTGTGGAGCGCTCGACCGTCGAGGACGAGACCGGCATGATCGTCGCTGATGCCATGACGGTCGAACATCCAGACGGATCCACGTCTACGATGTACTTCAGCCCCAAGGCACACTTCGCACGAATTCGCGCCGCCGCGAGCCGCATCCCTCCGGACGTGCTCGAGAGAATGGTGCAGGCGGTTGGCGCCCCTTCCGACGATCCGGACGAGCGGCGTACCGCCATCCGCAACGCGGTCAAGTCGCTCCCGCAGGACGTGTCGGACGAGATCGACGCCGCAATGAGCACGGGGCCCGAACCGAAGCAATAGCCCGCACGCCCCAGAACACATGAAGAACGAGCCCGTTGCGTCTGAGTGGGATATACGTGATTGCGTCTGGCGAGCCAAAAAAAGAAGCCCCGTCTTGCGACGGGGCTTCCGTGAATCAAGGTCAGGATCTGGGTTCCCCCCGATGATGGCCCTGGTTCGCTGCCTCTTCGCTCACCCGTCGGTGGGCGGAGCACAGCCGACTCATAAGTCGTTATTTTACGACGCCTTTCTACGTCGCCCCGCTATCGCAGGCGCGCCCTGCGTGACGAGGTTCCGGTGAAGCGTCCGCCGTTGCCAGCCGGCTCAAGGCCCGCCTGCTCCGGCGTCCGGTACCACGCTGCCGATCACTCGTCACCGCTTCCCGGCTGCCGCTTCTCCGTTGGGCCTCCCAAGCCTCGGAGACCCCGGCGCCCTTTTGGCTGAAGGGCTTCGAATCCCGGTCCGGTTTGCCCACCATCTCCGCGCCGGAGCGCTGATCCGGTGTGCGCCGTATCCGAGTCCGTGCTGTTCAACATACTCCTACCAGCCGGGGGCGCAACCAGGTTTTCGATGAAACTCATGCAACGTGCGGGGGATATCGTGTGAATAACTTCACCGACCCGTGTGGCAAAGGTGTGCGTCAGTTTCACCCATGGGCCGGAGTTATCATGATTTTTACAATAAAAACAATGTTTTCCATCAAGACTCCAGTTGATAAGTGTGTTCAGCAAGCAACAGTCGATCCCGGCGCAGTTGCCTTGGGCAAAGCGTGTCCGACACACTCTGCCGGATGAAGTTCGCCGTCCTGCAGTTCTTCAGTTGGCCGGGTCGCCGTGTGCCTTTGCGAACGGTCTACGACCGCGCTCTCGACCGCGTTCGGATCATGGACCGGTCGGGGTACGACGCCGTATGGCTCGCCGAACACCATTTCTCGACGTACAGCGTCTGCCCATCGGTGCACATCATGGGCATGCATGCCGCCGACATCACCGAGAACATCCGTATCGGCACCGGCGTCAGCCTCGCGGGGTTCTACCACCCGTTGCGCCTGGCCGAGGAGGTCGCCCTGCTCGACAACCTTTCCGGAGGTCGGGTCAACTGGGGTGCCGGAAGGGGCTTCGACGCCACGGAGATGCGTGTCTTCGGCGTCGAGCACGCAGACTCCTATGCCCGCTTCCGTGAGAACGTCGACATCGTTCAGCAAGCGTGGAAGAGCGAACGGCTGACCTACGAGGGCCGGTTCCACACCTTCCGCGACATCGAGGTCCTACCCAAGCCTCTCCAGAACCCGCTCCCGACCTGGATCGGGGCAAGTTCGCCCGACGCCATCGATTGGGCCGCAAGCGAGGGGTACGCGATCCTCATGGACCCGCACTCGACCCATGCCGAGATCGGTCGCAAGTACGAGGCCTACCGAGGCCGACTCGCCGCCGGAGGATTCGCCAACCATGCCGACATCCCCATGGCGCGGCTGATCGCCATTGCGCCCACCGATGCCGCGGCCGAAGCCGTTGCGCGCGAAGGGGCTCGCTGGACCGTCGAGTCCTACGCCGGCGTCCGCGACAGTGCCTCCAAGCAGGAGCGCATCGAGCGCTATGTCAACGAGGTCATCATCCACGGCTCGCCGTCGAAGGTGGTCGATCAGCTCAAGCAGCTCGAGGAGGAGGTACCGCTCAGCTACCTGCTTGCGTCGATACTCAGTCACCAGACGTTCCTACTACTCACCGACGAGGTCATGCCGAGGATGCTGTAGACGTGGCACCCGCTGACACCAACCCCGCCCCGGACCCGGAGCCCCGGACCTCACTCCTCATCGAGCTTCGCGGCGACCGTCCGGGCGCCCTCGAGGCCGCCCTCAAGCCTTTCGCCCGCCACGGCGTCAGTCTCACCCACATCGAGTCGAGACCAAGACGCGCGCGCACATTCGACTTCTACGTCGATTGCGACGGCGAGAGCGGCGAACCTGCCATGACGGCCGTCATCGCGGAGCTTCGCGACGCTGCCGTCGGCGTCGTGGTCCTCGACCACAAGGACGTACCCTGGTTCCCGAGGCACGTTGCCGAACTCGACCGCATCGCAAACAACACCCTGGACGCGGGCGACGCGCTGCAAGCCGATCATCCAGGCTTCGCCGACCCGGCCTACCGGGACCGCCGCGCCTTGGTGGACCGTCTTGCGCGCAGCTATCGCTTCGGCGGCGAGTTTCCCGTCGTCGACTACAACGACGCCGAGAACGCCACGTGGCGAGACGTGTACGCGCGGCTGGCGACTTTGCGGCGCCGCTACGCCTGTTCGGAGTATCAAAGAGCGCTAGCAGACATGGAACGGCACTGCGCTTTCGGCAGCGACCGCATTCCCCAAGGCCGCGAGGTAAGCGACTTCCTGGAGTCGCGCACCGGCTTCCGCCTGCGTCCCGTCGCCGGACTGCTCAGTCCGCGGGATTTCCTCAATGGTCTTGCGTTTCGCGTGTTCTTCTCGACCCAGTACATCCGCCACGGGTCGAGACCGTTGTATACCCCGGAACCGGATGTCTGCCACGAGTTGCTCGGCCACGCACCGATGTTCGCCGACGCCGCGTTCGCGGATCTCTCCCAGGAAATCGGGCTCGCGAGCCTGGGTGCCGGAGATGACGACATCGAGCGCCTCGCCCGTTGCTATTGGCACTCCATCGAATTCGGCTTGGTGCGCGAAGGCGGCGAGTACAAAGCCTACGGCGCCGGTCTCTTGTCGAGCTTCGGCGAACTCGAGCATGCCTGCGGGGCGTCCTCGCCCGCGCGATTCGCCGGCTGGGATCCCGAAACGGCGGCTCAACAGACGTATCCCGTCACGGAATATCAGCCGGTCTATTTCGCCGCCGAGTCTCTACAGGACGCCAAAGTCCGGATGCGTAGGTACTGCGAGTCCCTGCCGCGCCCGTTCTACGCCCGCTACAGCTCTGCCACCGACAGCATCTGGGTGGACCGCGCGGTCCGCCGCAACACGACTTGACGAAAAGGAAACCACATGACGACAACGACCTCGTCCGAGCCCATCGGTCGGTTTGATCACATCGGCATCGCCGTACACAGCATCGACAACGCTCGCGGCTTCTTCGAAGACGTCCTGGGCGCCAAGCACCGTCGAACGGACGTCCACCGGTCAGGCGACTTCCGGATCGCCCTGTTCGACCTCCACGACT
Organism: Gammaproteobacteria bacterium; assembly: GCA_009839505.1. Taxonomy (GTDB): domain Bacteria; phylum Pseudomonadota; class Gammaproteobacteria; order Pseudomonadales; family Azotimanducaceae; genus VXYL01. Next base: position 10,163 of record VXPO01000088.1, on the reverse strand, counting down.
TCTGCATCGAACTCCTCGAGCCCGTCAATCCCGAGGGTTTTCTCGCCAAGTTCCTGGAGAAGCGCGGCGAAGGATTCCACCATCTCACCCTGCAGACGCCGGACCTCCAACAGAAGGTGGAAGCGATGGAAAAGGCAGGCGTCCGTGTCGTCGACAAGAGCTTCGACGATCCGTCGTCCGTCGACGCCTTCATCTCTCCAAAGAGCGCCCATGGGCTCCTGATCCAACTGGGGCAGACTCCCGGACCGTTGAACAATCCCCCCTACTGGGCTTCGTAGGGGTGACCTTGAGCTGATCGTCAGCAGTAGTACGAAGAAACACCGCTTCCGCCGACGCGTTTGAAACGGGCGATGTTTGCTCGGGTTGTCCACGCTTTGTCCACGGGGCGGTCCTCAAAGTCAAAGAGCACGGTGGGCAAAGGGTGGGCAACCCGACACCCCGGTCAATCTGAAATGGGCGATGTTCGGCGTGGCGTTTGACCTGTTTGCCGAGGGTGTCCGCCTGGGGTTGTCCACCCCTTCCCCACCGCGCCTTTTCATCATCGGGGACGGGCGCCGTGGACAATGCGCGGACAACCCCTCAACCGACTAGCGGGTCCGCGTTCCTTTTGCGGTAAGGTTGCGGGCTGGTTCGCAGAATCAATGTTGCGTCAGAACAAGCAATGAAGCTCTTGGTGGCAAACCGCGGGGAGATCGCGATCCGCATAATGCGGGCGGCGGCGGAACTCGACATCGCCACCGTGGCGGTGGCACCGCGGGACGACAGCGGTTCGCTGCACACCGGCAAGGCGGACGAGACCGTCACCCTCGACGGCCGCGGCACCGCGGCGTACCTGGACATCGATCAGATCGTCGCCGCCGCGCAGGACGCCGGCTGCAGTGCCATCCATCCGGGCTATGGTTTCCTGGCGGAGAACGCCGAACTGGCCAAGCAGTGCGTTGACGCCGGATTGACCTTCGTCGGACCGCACGAGGAGACCTTGCGACTGTTCGGCGACAAGGCGCGCGCCCGAACGGCGGCCGCCGTCGCCGAGGTGCCGGTGATCCGCGGTATCGACCATGCCGTGTCCGTCGAGGAAGCAGCGGCGTTCTTCGACACCCTGGACGAGGGCCGGGGCATGATGATCAAGGCCGTGGGTGGCGGCGGGGGCCGCGGCTCGCGCCGGGTGGACAGCGCGGGCGATGTCGCAGCCACCTACGAGCGCTGCCGTGCCGAAGCGAAGACGGCATTCGGCAACGGCGATCTTTATGTCGAGGAGTTCATCCCGCGGGCACGCCATGTGGAGGTCCAGATCCTTGGCGACGCCCACGGCACGGTCGTCCACCTCGGCGAGCGCGAGTGCAGCGTACAACGGTATTTCCAGAAGATCATCGAGGTGGCACCCGCGCCCGGCCTCGCCGACGCGCTGCGCGAACGGATCCTCGACGCGGCCGTGCATTTCGCCGACAGTGTTGACTACTGCAACGCCGGGACGTTCGAGTTCCTCGTCGACGTCTCCGACAACGACGCCGGCGAGCCGTTCGCCTTCATCGAGACCAACGCGCGCCTGCAGGTGGAGCACACCGTGACCGAGGAGGTCACTGGCGTGGACATCGTCAAAGCGCAACTGCGACTGGCTCGGGGCGAGACGATCGGCGAACTGGGACTCGACAAGGTCGCCAGACCCCGCGGCTACGCGATCCAGGCCCGCGTGTGCATGGAGTCGGTGCGCGAAGACGGTGCCATCCTGCCGGCGAGCGGCACGCTCACCGCCTACGAGCCCCCGAGCGGGCCCGGTGTACGCACCGACGGCTTCGGCTACGCCGGCTACGAGACCAGTCTGTCCTTCGACTCGCTGCTCGCCAAGGTGATCGGGCATTCGTCGACGTCGGATTTCGACGCCGCCGTGGCCCGGACCTCGCGCGCGCTGGCGGAGTTCCGCATCGAGGGCGTCGACACCAACATCGACTTCCTGCAGACCATCCTCGCCCACCCGGACTTCGCCACCGCAAACGTCCACACCCGCTTTGTCGACGAGCACATGGGCGACCTCGCCGCGGCTCAAGCACCGCGACGCTTCGTCGCGCCGAGCAGCCAAGACTCCCCGGAGTCGGAGGACGGCTTCGCGGGCGCAAGGGTCGAAGACGCCCAAGACCCGCTTGCCCTGTTCGACCACGACTCGCGCACCAAGGCACAGGAAGACGACGCCACCGACTCGGCGCCGACCGGACCGACGACGTTGCAGGCACCGGTACCGGGCACCGTAGTCACGATCCACGCTGCCGTTGGCGAGAAGATCCTCCCACGGCAGCCGATGGCAACGATCGACTCCTTGGAACTCGACCACCCGGTCCGGGCGGAGCGGAGCTTCACGGTCGATGCCGTCCTGGTCGCCGTGGGCGACGCCGTTCGCGCCGGAGATCCTCTGTTCCTAGTCACCGAGTCCAACGCGGAAGGCAGCTGGAGCAAGCCGGCCCCGCCGTTGGATCTTGACACCCGCCGAAGCGATCTCGCCCTACTGGACGAGCGACGAACCTACATCGAGGACGATTTCCGCGCGGAGAAGATCGCCACGAGGCGGCACGCCAGGGAGCAACGCAGTCCCCGCGAGAACATCGAGCACCTCATGGACGGCACGTTCAGGGAGTATGGACCGCTCGTCACCGCGGCGAGCTGGCAGAAGCAGGAGTGGCTGCGCGAGACCACCCAGGCCGACGGCCTGGTCATGGGCATCGGCAACATCAACGGCGATCTGTTCGACGACGACGCCTCGCGTGCCGTCGCGGTGCACTACGACTACATGGTCGTGGCGGGCACCCAAGGGGGACGAGGACACTACAAGCAGGACCGGATCTACGAACTCGCCGGTCGCTATCGACTACCTCTTGTGCTGTTCGCGGAGGGCGGCGGCGGCCGGCCCGGCATCAGCGGCGGCGAAAGGGCCGTCGTGAAGGACATGGCCGTGGAAGCCGGACTGCGCAAACCTGGGGATTCCCCGCCCCGTTCCAGTGCAGCCGCCGTCGACGTGGCGGGACGCGGGGGAGGCGGCGTTCCCGTGGACTCCTACACGTTCACCAAGCTGTGCGAACTCAGCGGTCTCGTACCGTTGGTGGGCGTCAACTCCGGGCGTTGTTTCGCGGGCAACACGGTCATGCTGGCATCCTGCGACGTCATCATCGCTGCGGAGAACTCGACCATCGGGCTTGGCGGACCCGCCATGATCGAGGGCGGGGGCCTTGGCATCTACACGCCCGAGGAAGTGGGTCCCATGTCGTTCCAAGTGCCCAACGGCGTGGTCGACATCCTGGTCAAGGATGACGAGGAAGCCATCGAGACGACCAAGAAATACCTGTCCTATTTCCAAGGCCCGGTTCAACGCTGGGACTTCCGGGATCAGCGCAGACTGCGCCACATCATCCCGGAGAACCGCACCGAAACCTACGACATGCGCGAAGTCATCCAAACCCTCGCGGACGAGGACTCGATCCTCGAAATCCGCGAGGCATTCGGGGTGGGAATAATCACCGCGTTCATCCGCGTCGAAGGCAGACCGCTTGGGCTCATCGCCAACAACCCGCAACATCTCTCAGGCGCAATCGACAGCGATGCCGCCGACAAGGGCGCTCGTTTCCTGCAGTTGTGCGACACGTTCGACGTACCAGTGCTGTCGCTGATGGACTGCCCCGGCATCATGCCTGGACCCGAGTATGAACGCGCCGCGCTGCTCCGGCACTGCGGGCGCCTGTTCGTCACCGGGGCCAACATGACCACGCCCATGTTCGGCGTCGTGCTCCGCAAGGCCTACGGCATGGGGGTCCGAGCCATGTGTGGCGGCAGCTCGCTCGAGCCGTTCTTCACGGTCGCCTGGCCGACTGCCGAGTTCGCCGACATGACGATCGACGGACGGGTCAAGCTGATGTTCGGCGAAGAACTGGACGCCCTCGAGAATGCCGACGAGCGACAGGCCATCTACGAGCGGCTCCTGGCTGCCCACGTCGATCGAATCCGGGCCGTCAATTCAGGCGGTACCAACTACGGGGTCGACGACGTCATCGATCCCGCGGATACGCGCGCCTGGATCGCCCAGGGGCTGCGAAGCATCCCGACGCCGCCGCGGGACCGTCGCCCCTTGGGGGGCGATGGAAGCCCGAAGAAGCGTCCCAACATCGATACCTGGTAGCGACGATGTGCGAACAAGGGGAGATCCCGAGGTGAAGATCCTCGTTGCGAACCGAGGTGAGGTGGCGATCCGCATCATGCGGGCAGCGGCGGAACTGGACATCGCCACGGTGGCGGTGGCGCCGCGCGACGACGCCGGTGCCCTGCACACCGGCAGGGCGGACCAAGCCGTCATCCTCGACGGCCGCGGCGCCGCGGCGTACCTGGACATCGAGCGGATCGTTGGCACCGCCCTGGAAAGTGGCTGCGACTTCGTCCATCCCGGCTACGGCTTCCTTGCGGAGAACGCCGAGTTCGCCAAGCGTTGCGCCGAGGCCGGGCTAGTCTTCGTCGGCCCGCGCGCTGAGACCCTCGAACTATTTGGCGACAAGGCACGCGCCAGAGCGGCGGCCGCGAGCGCCGACGTGCCCGTCGTTCGGGGCGTAGACCACGCGGTATCCGTCGAGGAGGCGGCGGCGTTTCTCGATGCGCTCGGTGGGCGCGGGATGATGATCAAGGCAATCGCCGGTGGCGGTGGGCGGGGCTCGCGCCTGGTCGAAAGCGCGGAAGAGGTGGCGACGACCTACGAGCGCTGCCGCGCCGAGGCGGAAGCCGCGTTCGGCAAGGGCGACGTCTACGTCGAGGAGTTCATTCCGCGGGCGCGCCACGTCGAGGTGCAGGTGCTCGGCGACGCGAACGGCAACATCGCCCATCTCGGCGAGCGCGAATGCAGCGTGCAACGGCACTTCCGGAAAATCATCGAGGTCGCACCCGCCGATGGTCTCGCGGACGACCTGCGCGAGCGGATCATCGACGCCGCGGTGCGTTTCGCCACCACCGTCGGGTACACCAATGCCGGAACGTTTGAGTTCCTAGTCGACGTCTCCAACGCCGGTGAGCCGTTCGCGTTCATTGAGACCAACGCCCGCCTCGATGACTCCCACGCCGTGACCGAGGAGGTCATCGGGATGGACATCGTCAAGGCGCAGATCAAAATCGCGGGAGGTGCCACTCTGGCCGACCTCGGGTTGAACAAGGCCGTGACGCCGCGCGGCTACGCCGTCGAGGCCCGGGTGTGCATGGAGTCGGTGCGCGAGGACGGCGCCATCCTGCCGACCGCCGGCACCCTCGCCGCCTACGAGGCTCCGAGCGGACCCGGTGTGCGCACCGACGGCTTCGGCTACGCCGGCTATGAGACGAGCCTGAGTTTCGATTCGCTGCTCGCCAAGGTGGTGGGACACTCGCCGTCAAACGACTTGGCCGACGCCGCCGCCCGGATCCGGCGCGCACTCGCTGAGTTCCGGATCGAGGGCGTCGAGACCAACATCCACTTCCTGCAGAGCATCCTCGTCCACCCGGACTTCGCCGGCCCAGGTGTCGACACGCGCTTCGTCGAAGAGCACATCGCGGAACTTGCCGGCGCCCGGGAGCAGCCGCGCTTCGTCACCCCGAGCGGTTTCGAGGCCAGTGCCGAAGTCGCCGAACAGGAGCAGCAGGCGACCGGTCCGGAAGGCTCGGTGGGGCTGGCATCGCCGATCCAGGGAACGATCGTGGAGATCGGCGTCGGCGTGGGCGATGACGTTCGCATCGGCCAGGCGGTGGCCGTGGTCGAAGCCATGAAGCTGCAACACGACATCCGCGCCGATCGGAACGGTGTCGTGTGTGCGGTGTCGATGGCCCAGGGCGATGTCGTTCGCGAGGGATACCCCATCGTCTTCATTCACGAGTCGGACGTCGAAGGCGGGGCGCTGGAGGGGGACGCCGGGATCGATCTCGAGCACATCCGCGGCGATCTCGAGGAAGTGAACGACCTCATCGAGGAGAAGCTCGACGCGTCGCTCCCGGATGCGGTCGCGGCTACCCATGCCAGCGGGCGTCGGACCGCCCGGGAAAACCTCGACGACCTATTGGACGAGGGATCTTTCCGGGAATTCGGTCCGCCGGCGGCCGGGTCGGCGCTCGGCGGCACGGTCATGGGATTCGGCAGCGTCAATGCGGAGCTCGTCGGCGAGGAGCGCTCCCGCGTGGCGGTGGTGCACAGCAACTATCCGGCCGCCGTCTATACGCACGGCCACTACCGGCAGGAGCAGGTCCACGAACTGGTCCACGACTGGCGGCTCCCCTTGGTGCTTTTCTCCGAGGGCGAGGGGCAGCCCCACGGCAATGTCGGCGGTGTCGGCATGGACGCAAGCGTCTTCACCGACTTCGCCAAGCTATCGGGGCTGGTGCCGTTGATCGGTGTCAACCTCGGCGACTGTTTCGCCGGCAACGCGGCACTCCTGGCCTGTTGCGACGTCATCATCGCCACGGAGAACTCCACCATCGGCATGACAGGACCCGCGGTGGTCGAGGCGAGCGGCATGGGCGCCCACACCAAGGAGGACCTTGGCTCGATGTCGTTCCAAGCGGCGAACGGCGACGTCGACATCCTGGCCAAGGACGATGCCGACGCCGTCGACGCGGTCAAGCGCTACGTGTCCTACTTCCAAGGACCCGTCGCCGACTGGGAGGCGCCGGACCAGCGCCGGATGCGGCACATCATCCCGGAGAACCGCGTCCGGACGTACGAAATGCGCGACATCATCCATACCCTGGCGGACGAGGGGTCCGTCCTTGAGATCCGCAAGGACTTCGGCTTCGGCGTCATCACGGCGTTCATCCGCGTCGAGGGTCAGGCCATGGGCGTGGTCGCCAACAATCCGGCACACCTGGCGGGCGCGGTGGACAGTCCCGGGGCCGACAAGGGTGCCCGGTTCTTCCAACTGTGCGATGCCTTCGACATCCCGGTCGTGGTCTTCATGGACTGTCCAGGGATCATGGTGGGTCCGGATCACGAACGCACGGCGCTGGTCCGACATGCGGTGCGGCTGTTCAACATCGGCGCGAACTGCACCACGCCGATGTTCGGCATCATGGTGCGCAAAGCCTACGGACTCGGCGTGCAGGCGATGATCGGCGGTGCCTCGTCGGTGCCCTTGCTGACCGTGGCCTGGCCCACCGCCGAGTTCGCTGGAATGAACATCGACGGCGCCGTGAAGCTCTCGGCGCGGCGCGAACTCGCAGCCATCGAGGATCCCGAAGAACGCAAGGCCGCGTACGAGCGGCGGGTCGCACAGGGCTACGAGTCGGCACGCGCGGTCAACTCGGGAGCGCGTTACGTCATCGACCCGGCGGACACGCGCGCGTTCATCACCCGGGGCATGAAGAGCCTCCCGCCGGTACCGCCCCGCACCGCCAAGAAGCGTCCCTACGTCGACACTTGGTAGGGAAGCTCTGTTTAAGAGCTTCCCTAGCGCGGCATGCGCCGCCAAATTCGATGGCGCAAGCCATCGAATTTGTGAGCAGCGGAGGAACTGCCGGACGCCTGAAACGCAACCGACTGGCTGGCTCAGATTCCGAGATCCAGCTTGTTGTAGCCCCTGAGGCTCGTTCTTGCCGCGTCGTCCCACTCGAAACGCTGCCCGTCGAACGGCCGGTATTCGTAGGCCGTCTCGTTCGGGAAACGTTGCCGACGGGCCTCGATCGCCAGTCCCAACACGCGGGATCGACGACGGACGCGATCCTCGTCGTAGATAATCTTGTCGCTACCGGGGGCGTGAATGCCGTTGCCTCGGGCGCCGACCACGCTCGCGCGCGGATGGAAGCCGAAGTTGAGGGTGACGCGGCAGACATCGCTGGTGTTGGCGAACGACCCGTGAACCGCTTGGCGGTTGGTGATGGCGACGTCGCCGGGTGCGCACAAGAGCGGCACGGCATCCGGCAACCGGTCCGAGCCGGCCGCCTCGCACCGGCCCTTTATGTCCACCTTGGCAAGATGCGAACCGGGCACCACCCAAAGCCCGTTGGCCGCGTCGCAGCCGTAGAGTTGCGCCATGAAGTTGAAGCCGTGGCTGCCCCGGTGGAACTTCGGCGTTTCCCAGTGCGTGGTGCCATCCTGATGCCAGGCGACACTGCCGCCAAGACGCGGATGCTTGATCCAGATCACCTCGTTGAAAGGTGAGAAGTCCGGCCCGTTGAAAGCCTCCGCCACGCGCAGCAGGTCGGGATGCGCATATAGCCGCAGCGCGGCGTCGGAGAATTGCAGCGAACCGCCGACCACCTGCAACACCCACTCCGGTGCGCCTTCCGGCGCGGAAGGTTCGATCATCTTGGCAGGATGGCGACCGTTGTTGCCCGCGGTACCGCCAATGGGGTCGGACAGCGGCCGGACCATGCTCATTCCCCCACCCTTGCCGTCCGCGCCGAGAGCGGGGCGTCCACGCCGGTCGAATTTGCCGCGCGGCTCGGTCGGCGCCCGGTCGAGGATCGCCAGCACGTCGCGCTCGATGTCGGCCAGTTCCTCTTCGCCGATGACGCCTTCGAATACGTAGAAGCCATGCCGCCAATAGGACTCGACGATGTCCTCGTGCAGCGCACCGTCCGCGTCGTAGCGGATCGGACCGCGGTTGTCGAGGCTCCGCGCCCGTGCCGTCCCCGCGTCGCGATAGGCGACCATCGCTGCCTCGTGTTCGCCGTAGTCCGACTGCCAAGCAGTCCCTGCGGTCATTCCCGTGTGCCCTCATGCGTCGGCGGGTGGATGGGGATTGTACGCCGGTACCTAGTCGGATTCCGACGGCGCCTCTCTTCGGCTCGCGCGGGTGCCCCGTGACGCCAAAGCGCTGCGCCTAGCTGCCAGCCTTACGGCCGCGGCGGTGCCACCTCGGTCGCTTCAAAGAACGTCACCGCGCTGGATGTCGGAGGGTGCTCGCGCATCGCCTTCTGAAACTCGGCCATATGCGGGCTGCGGAAGTGCGCGGCGAGCGCATCGAGGTCGCGCCACTTCTCGGTGATCCGGATCACGCCGGGGTCGTTGATCTCCGCCGAGAACGTGTAGTCGTCGCAGCCGTCCTCGGCGCGGCTGGCGGTCTCCATGGCGGCGAGGGCGTGCTTTAGCGCCGCGACGTTCTCGGGGGTGGACTGGAGGCGACCGTTGACCACGATCATGTTGACCTTCTCCTGTTCGTCATTGACATGGTGCCGCCCGGGCGACGCCCCGGGCCGCGTTGGCTGGCACCTGGAACAGCGCCGGCAGATAGCGCTGACCCCGTGAAACCAGCTCCGGTTCGGTCGTGCGACGGCCGGGTTGGTATCGGACGCGGTTGGCGAGCCAGCCCCACAGCCGCAGCAGACCCGGGTCGTTCGCGGCGATTCGTGCCCGGCCGGCAAGGCGCAGGTGGCCGTTTACCCAGTCGGCAAGCTCCTTGGGCGTCTTGAGATCGAGGACCGTCCGTCGTCGGCGATAGCCTTGGCGAGCGGCGCCGCGATGCGCATGGCCGTGCTTCTTCATCTGGCCCAAAACGACGCGCGACGAGCGCGTGTCGCGCATGAGCGCATCGAGCTCGTGGCGAAAGGCGTGGAGCAGGTCGCGCCACTCATCGTTCTTGGCGGCCTTCTCGGTCAGCGTGCCGATGGCGTGCGCCGCCTGATCGCGTTCCCGAAGACCGCCCTCGCGCGCCTTGCGGAAGATCTCCGCCCAGACCTCGTAGTCCCGAACGCGGTTGTTTCGGCAGGGGCACAGGGATCGGATGGCGGCGCAGCGGGACTGGTAGCTGCCCTCGTTCATCGCGGCCAAGAGCTTGTCGATGTGGATTTCCGGCATGGGGAGAGCATAACGGATCGGGCGATGGAGATTGGTCAGATTGACGCCGTCGAAGCAGGCTACTATTCGCACCGTGCGCAATGCCTGAGTTGGCCTATGGCGGTTTCCGAACGGCGACCGGACAAGCGCAACGCGAAAGGCCGATGATCGACGAGATCCTTGCGGCACATCTGCATGCGGTTTTCGGGGAAGGTCGCGATTGGGCAGTAGTCGGCGGCCATGGGGCGTGAGGGAGCGCTTCGAACGCATCGCAGGACGGAACCGCGGCGGCTGACCCGGCGACGGCCTAGTGTCGTGTCCCGCAAGTTTCTAGTACTTCAGCGTGTCCCACGTGTTCTGTGGCAAGGCGCGTCCCGCCGGGAATGGCGGGTCATTGCCAAGGGGCGCA
>VXPO01000004.1 GCA_009839505.1 Gammaproteobacteria bacterium | reverse complement strand
CGAGGAACACACCGGCGACCACAGATACGCCATTACAAGTGTGTTCGACCACTAGTGGCCGCGCGGATGCTCAAGCATAGGTTGCCTTAGCCATGGAACTGTCTTTCCTGCAGCCGGCCATGGCACTGTTGTTCCTGATGGTGCCGTTGGTCTGGCTATTGCCGTCCCGGCCGAGACCCATACACGGGGCGATCCGCAGCCTCGTGTTGTCGCTGGCCGTTCTCGCCCTGATGCAGCCCGTCCTGATTCGTAGCGCGGCGAAGCAGCACCACGCGATGGTCCTGGACCAGTCGGCGAGCCTCGGGGTCGGCGAACGGCAGGCCGCCGTCGACGTGGCAGCCGACCTGCTCGGCCGTCTCCCCGGCGAACATAGCGCTACGACCGTCCAGGTCGGTGGTCGCGAGCAGGCGCCGCTGGACGCGGACGTCCGGTGGATACGAGGGTCGGCGGACTCGTCGGCAAACGCGGGTAACGTCCGCGGCACCTCTCCGCTGGGCGATGCGCTGGAACTTGCCACTCAGTCCATTCCGGTCGGACTCGCAGGTTCCGTGATCCTGATCAGCGATGGCCTCAGCACCGACCGGCATTGGGGCCGCGCACTCGGCCAACTACTCGACCGCGGGATTCCGGTTCACACGGTGCAACTTCGCCCCCATGACGACCCGTACCTGGTGAATCTCCGGGCGAGCCCGGCCCGGCCCGGCGAATCGGTTCGCGTCGAGGTCGATGTCGTCGGCACCGGTAGCGGTCTCGAGGTCGTTGTCGAAGGCGGCGGCGAAACCCTTGGGCAGGCCGAGCCCTTCCACTGTGACTCCCGCTGTCCGGTGGCCATCGAGTTCGAAGCGGGATTGCCTGGATTTCTCGACATCGCCGCCACCCTCCGTACACCCCCCGGCACGGACGCCGATCACGGCAACAACCGCCTCGTCGGGGTGGTCGCCATCCAGGATCCTCTTCGCGTGCTCTACGTCGGCGATCGCCAGCGAGGCGCTGCGGACCAACTGGGTTCCCTGCTCGGCATCGGCTTCGAACTGTCCCTCGCACCACCCTTGGATCCAGCCACGGGATTCGACTTCGCCAGTCATGACATCGTGATGCTGGACGACGCACCGGCCGAAAAGCTCGGGGAAGCCGTCCAGCGCGAACTCTCTGCGGCTGTCCAGGACCGGGGCGTCGGCTTGTTGGCGAGCGGCGGCGCAGCGGCTTTCGCGGACGGCGGCTACCACGGCACGCCCGTCGCCGACGTGCTCCCGGTCGACATCACCGGCGAGGAGGAGAAGATCGATCCAAGCGTGGGCCTCGCCATCATCATCGACACGTCCGGCTCGATGGCGGGCTCGCGAATCGAACTGGCAAAGCAGATCGCCCGGATCGCCGTCCGGCGTCTGCAACCGCACGACCGGATCGGCATCGTGGAGTTCTACGGCGCCAAGCATTGGGCCGTGCCCATGCAGCCGGCATCGAACAAGATCGAGATCGACCGCGCCATCGGGCGCATGAAGGCCATTGGCGGTACGGTGCTCTATCCCGCCATCCAAGAGGCCTACTACGGCTTGAAGAACGTCAACACCCGCTACAAGCACATCCTGCTGATCACCGATGCTGGCGTGGAGGACAGCAACTACGAGCGGATGGTGCGGCGCATCTCGAGGGACAGCATCAACGTGTCCACCGTCCTCGTCGGCCACGGCGGGCACAACCTGATCATGGCGGACATCGCCAACTGGGGACAGGGACGATTCTACTCGGTGGGCGATCAGTTCAGTCTCGTGGAGCTGGTCCTGAAGCAGCCGTCGACCCGTAAACCACCGCGCTACAAGCGCGGCCAGTTCGATTTGACGACACTCGGTGGAAAAGGCTGGTGGGGCGACACCGTGCCCGTCGTTCCTCCGTTGCTGGGCTACGCCGAAGTGGAGCCACGGGAAGGGGCCGAGACGCTGCTGGAGGCGAGCGTCGGACAGGATCCCATCCTGGCGAGTTGGCACTACGGTTTGGGAAGGGTCACGGCCCTCATGACCGAGCCAGTCGGAGAAGGCACGGGGCGATGGCGGGACTGGCCGGACTACGGTTCGTTCCTCGGCCGGCTTCTCGCCCGTACGGCTGCGGACCAGCCGCCCTTTCATCTGACGCTCAAACGTCGGCACCACACGCTGACACTGACCGCGCAACGCACAGGTCACGACATACAACTGTTTCCGTGGGCGGAAATGGTGGGATCCGATGGCGCGCCCTTGAACTCCCCTCTTGAATTCAAGGAGAACGCGCCCGGGTTGTTCGAAGCACAAATCGTCTTCCCGCCCGGGGAAACGGCGCGCGTCGAGGTTACCACCAGCCTCGACCGTGCCGACCAACCTCCCACGCAGCGGATCGCCCTCCCGGCGTCATCCGACATCTCATCCGAAACCCAGGTGGACCGTGTCAAGGCCTTGGACCTCGAACGCCTCGCCCAGCGCACCGGCGGTGTCCACCTGGCGGAAACGGGTGGCAGACCACCGTCCGGCGCCGTCGGTGATTGGCTTGCCGGCAACCAAGGCGAGTTGTCGTACGTCGTCACCCGGCTTTGGCCACTCCTGTTGCTGCTGACGATCCTCGCCTACCTTGGCGAACTGCTCTATCGCCGCTGGCCTCGGGAACGTCGACGATGAGCCAGCATCCATTCGGCTTCGCAGCTCTTGGTCGCCTCGTCCTGGGGGGTTGGCTGGCGTTTCTTCCGGGTGCCGCACAAGGCGCCGATGCACTTGCCGCGGTAACGGCGTCGAACGCCTCGTCCGAGCGGGTGGATCTGGCGAGGGTCGACGCTTTGTACGACGAGACGCTACTGGACTCCGGCAACGTCGACATCGCCGTCGAGTCACTCGGCGTCCTGGCCCGTGACCGCAACAGGCCAACTGCGGAGCGCGTAAACCACTGGCTTACGGTCGCTCACATCCACTGGCGCCACGGCGACCAGGAAAGCGCCCTGGATGCCACCGACACGGCCTTGGAACTCCGAGCGACCGGCGACGCGCTGCTGCTCAAGGCGCGGATTCTCGACGCCACCGGCGATTCGGCCCGAGCCGCGGGATTCTATGAGAGAGCCGTGGCGCTGACCGAGGATGCCGCACAGAGAGCCTTCATCCGCCTGCGCCTCACCATGGCGGCGGCGACCAACCGCAACGTCGCCGCCCTGGTGGACCTCGCCAACGAACAAGACCAGGCGTTCCGCAACCGCGCGGCCATCGTACTCGCGCTACTCGGCCATCCTGATCAGGCGATCGAGCTATACGACCCCAACGCCGGCGCCGGCCACCCATTCCGCCAGCACGCGCGCATCGCCCACTGGGCTCTCAAGTCGAGCCATTTCGACAAGGCGCAGGAAGCCGCCTGGACGGCCTATCTGAACGCGCCGACGCGGGTCGATGGCCTCTATGCGCTCGGTCTGTGGGCAGAGAGCCACCGCAAGAACGACTCGCTACCACAGTTGCTCGACGATCTTGAGACACATGACACGAACGCGGAGCAGATCGACCCCGAGCTGATCCAACTCCGGATCGACGTACTCGTCGAGACCGAGAACTACGACGAAGCGATTCGTTTCTACGAGACCGGCGACAACGAAACGGTCGATGTCGACGCCCGGCGGCGGCTGATCAAGCTGTACCAAGCCGCCGGCCGGACCGACGACATGGTCGCCGAATACGAGCAGCTGATGGCGAGGGAGCCCCACGTCGTGGCGTGGCCCGCAAGCCTCGCTTCGCACTACTTGAACATGGCAGCGCCCGACAAGGCGCTGGACGTCTGGAGATCCGTGGCAGAGCGCAACAACGACCGTGTCGACGTGCTCGTCCGGGCGGCCGAGTCGATGGTCGACATGGGCTTCGTGGACGAGGCCGTGACAATGGTCGAAGGCCACGGCGGGAGCCTCGAAGCCCTCCTCTTCCTGTTCAACCTCCGACTAGGCCTCGGCGAGAACGACCTGGCGCTCGCCACCTTGCAGCGCTTGGAATCCGCCCTTCCCGATGACACGACGGGCATCCGCGACGCGGCCGACGCCTACGAACGCATCAACCGGCCGGAGGAGGCGATTCGAATCCTCGAGGAACTGCGCGACCGCCAAGGCGAAATCGGCTTCGACGAGCGCGTGCGTCTGGCGTGGCTCTACAGCGTTGCGGATCGCAAGGAAGACGCCATGTCTGCGTGGCGACAAATCTGGGTGAGCGTGGACAGCGCCGCCCGGCGAAGCCTCGCCGAAAGCCAGTTCCTGCTGCTGGCGACCGAACTCAACGCACTCGGCGACCTCGTCGTCGATCTGGAGGAGAGACTGGCCCTCGAGCAGGCCGACCGCAACGAGATCGGTCTCCTGGTGCGCATCTACACCGAGGTCGGCGACACGCTGTCCGCCACCGAGGTCATTGACGAGTACTCGCGGCAGAGCGACGCGTCGGAGGCCGACCGCTTGCGCCAGCTCGCCCGGGTATACCGTACGCTCGCCGACTATTCCGCCCACGACCGCGTGCTACGGCGGCTCGTGTCAGCGGATCCGGACAACGAACTCGAACACGTCCAGAACGTCGTCCTCAACATGCTCGCGTTCGACCTCGCCGAGGACTCGACAGCGCGATTCGAAGAGATCGAGGACTGGCTCCAGCGCCTGCGTGAACTCGACCGAGAAGGAGTGAGCGGCGAATTCGAGGCGGGCATCCTATCGCTCGGCGGCTTCAACGACCAGGCGATCGAGAGCTACCGGCGTGCGCTGGTCATCCATCCCGAGAACAGCGACAACCTGTTGCTGATGGCCGACCTCATGAAGACCGCCGGACGGGCCGACGAAGCCGTGGCGATCCTGCAGTACGCGGCCGAACACGCGGCGGACGACGCCGCTTTCGTGGTCGCCATCGACGGCATCATCAACATGATCGGGGCTCGCTCGTTCTTCGAGCCATTGACGCCAGCCATGCGCAGGACCTTCGACTGGACCCGCCGCGTCATCCTGGAACGGATCGCTGCCCACAACGACAAGTTCTATCTGTATCAACTGCTGGCGGACATCGCCCAGGAGGTCGGTGACACCGAATCGGAGTTCATCGCCCTGGAGAATTCCCTCTCCGAGGCGGGCGTACGCCGTCCAGCCGTGTTGCGGGAACTGGTGACCCTTGCCACGCCCGACACCGGCTTCGGCGGATTCACCACCGGTGTTGGCGATGCGGCACGGCAGATCGCCCACGGTCGCCGGCTCATCGCCCTACAGCAGGAACTGCCTCCGGAGGTCTACGTCAACCTAGGCAGGGTGCTGCTCGAAGACGGTGCCGTTCAGGGAGCCGAGCGCGCCTTCGACCTGATCGACGACATCACCGGCATGATCGATGTGGAGAAGACCAAGGCGGATCTGTTTCACGAAGCAGGCTACTCCGATCAGGCGCTTGCCGCCTACACACGCGCTCTCAACGTGCAGCGCGACAACCTCGCCTTGCTCACCCGCACGGCCATGCTGCGCGAGGCAAATGGGCAGGACGTGGTGGCCAACGGCCTGTACCTTCACGCCCTAACCCACCTCTTGCGCACGCAACCGTCGACCAGGCAGAGCCAGCGGCCCGGCACCGAGCAGTCAGCCGCCGTGCTCGCCGGCGTCGTGCCTGCCACGGACACCAGCGTTACCCGCGACTACCGCACCTACTTCGAGACCCTCGCACAAGGGTTCCTCATCACCTGGCCCGCCGACCAGGAGGTCGCGAGCAACCGAGTCGATGTCGTACGAGCACTGTTCGACACGGAGCTGACCAGCGTCGGGGCGGAACTCGACCAACGGGAACTCGCCGAATTCCCGAGGCTCGAACGTATCGCCTGGTTCGCCCGTCGGGTTGCGGAACGCGCGTCCGATGCGGCTCTGCGCGAACACCTCGAATCATCGCTCGATGCCCGTTCTGGGGGCAGGCCCGCGTCAACCCGGGATCCGGATCCTGCCGAGTCACTGTTGCGCCGGCAGGTCGCTGCGGCACGGGACAGCGATGACTTCGAGGCTGCGGTGCGCCTGGTCCGTCTTGCGGGAGACGAGGACGAAATGGTGGCACTGCTTCGGGACCGTATCGGCGCGGGCAACTACCGCGACGGCCTCGGCTACGCCCGGTCCCTGCTGGACCCTGTCGCGTTCAAGCGCCTGACGGGAGCGCTCGCACCGACGCTCAAGGACAACAAACTCTCGTTTGTCGAGCTGATGGCGGAGGATCCCGAACTGCTGCTGGACATGGAGGTGGACCTCGGGCGCGACCTCGTATCCCCCGACGAGCTCATGGCACTGTTCGACGATCCGGAGGTGCGGGCACTGCTGGACAATCCCTTCACTTCCACGGCCGGGGTTTGGAAGTACATGAAAGCCAAGCTGACCGTCGACGAACGGCTTCGCCATGTCGCCTTGACCGCGTCCCGCATGCAGAAGGCCGAGTACCTGGGCCCCGGCCTCTGGCTGATGTTCCACGACCTGCTGTCCGTTGAACTGTCGCCATTGCAGGGCGATACGCTGGTCGACGCAGCCACTGAAGCCCTGTCGAAGACGAACCTTGCAGGCGAGTTCGGGATCGGTGAGGCCGTCGGGCTGTTGCTGGACGACGGCATTGCCCCGGCGAACCGTCACCTAGTCTACGAGATGGCGGAGTTCATCGAACGCCGCGCCGACCTGCCGGTGGAACTCGCCGGGTCGCTTCAGGACATTCTCGATGGTGGCGATGAGGAGTCGTTCGGTGCATTGCTGCGGTGGCAGCGCGCTGGATTCCGGTACTTCGGGGGCGGCCGTTCAGGGCAGGACGAGCGGTACGCCTCGATCCGCAAGCAGATTCTCGAAGCCCCGCCGAGCAACCGTGGGGAACCGGGCGCGGGCGTTTCGCCGCAAGTATCGGACCTCGACGCCGAGACCGTTCGTACGGTCTACGAGTTCGAGTTTCCGAGGTATTTCGGCCGCCTTCCGGTCGACGATGCGGTCCGCCGGGCCGACGCCCTGCGAAGGTTGATCGAACGCTACCCGGACGACGACCGGTATCGCCGGGAACTGGTCGGCGCTTACCTGGCTCTTCACGAGTGGGACAGCGCAGAGCAGGCACTTTACGACACCTATCGCCAGTCCCCGCAGGACGAGTTCCTTCGCGCCGCCCTGTACTTCCTACTGGTGTACGAAGGGAAGTACCGCGCCGCCCTCGGCTTGGCCACCGATGGCGGCCCCGACCTTCGCAACGCTCCGGTGGTCGACGCCCTGTTGGAGAAGCTCAAGGGCCAGCGTGGACTCGACCCGGGTTCCAGTCACGAGCTCTTTCGCGAGATCTACCAGGGCGAACTCGAGCCATCGTTCAGCTACTGGAGCTCTGACGTGGACCGTGGAATCGAGTTCCTCCGCCAACATGCCACGGAACCCGGCGACGGAGAAATGTCGCGACGCGCGTTGCGCACGGTCTGGCGGGGTGCCGAGGCACCCAACGAGGAAGGACGGAGCCGTACGCCGGGCTTCCAGACCAGCCTGCTCCTATCGGTGCCACTGAAGGTCGATCCGTCTCGCGACTCAAGGTTCGGTTACAGTCCGTTCGCCCCGGAGGACGACCGCCTCGACGTCCTGCTCGAGCGGCAGGAACCAGGCGAACCGATGACGCTACTGGAGGCGGTGGCGCAGGACGCGGGCAGCGCATCGGAATTCGGCCGCTACTTGCAGGCCCTGCCGAACGACCTGCGAGCGGATCTGCATGTCCTTTATCGGTTGCTGGTCGATGCCCACGAGGCGGCGGGAACGCTGGATGCTAGAGCCGACGACCTCGGTCGAAGACTTTCCAGCTTGAGCGATCACGACTTCACGATCTGGCTGCTGCTGCGACACCGGCAGGAAAAACCGGTCGCCGCCCGGGAGTTGATTGGCCTCAGGGACCGTCTAGGGCACCTCGAGACGCCGACTCGTGTCCAGGTTCTCGCGCTCGCGCGCCTGTTCGCCAAGGCCGGTGCGGTCGCGGACGCTTCAGAACACTATCGTCTTCTGGCCGCGATGCTCGTGCAGCACAAGGAGTTCTCGACCGCGAGGGGCGCGTTCATCTATGAGCAGAATCCACCCCTGATCGACATTGCGGGCCTCCTCGCCGAGGTGGCACGTACGCTGCCGGCAGAATCGGCACGACGGACCTCCCGGAGTATCGTTGTGGCCGCCCGACGGGCGGACCGCCATCCAGCCTACGACGCCTACGCCGATGCGCTTCTTCTGAGAGCGCTTTCCGACCTCTACGACCCGCCGCAGGTGCTTGCCCAAGCTGGCCAACTCTCCACCACAAGTGCAGGTCTCTCCGGCCCCCGCGAAAGGTGGCAGGCGACCAAGGCCGCCGAGCTCATACGGGTTCATGCCAGATCCGGGGATGTGGACCGGGCCACGGCGCTGTTACGCACCTTCGTCGTTTCCGAGCCGAACGAACCGGAGTCGGCCGAAGGCGTCGTCAGCATCGACAGTTTTGAACTGTCACGGGCATTGCGCATGCTGGCCCGCGCATACGGCTTCCCGCAGGCGGGCGATAGCCCACCTTCCAGAGCCACGTGGCTGCCCGAGTTGATACAGCACCGGGAGCGCCTATTCCCCGCAAAGGCAGACCACCGTTGGCCGGGCGACACGGACTGGATGACCCGGGCCGCCGATGCGTTGATCGGTTGGCTCGACGACACCGAAGTCGATCAGGAAAGCGCCATGCAGGCCGCCTTCCTCGTGGTCTTGCAGCTCGACACTGTCGGCGAGCGTGAACTCGCCAGGGACGTTCTGGCGAGAATCGCCGGGCAGGTGGCTGCCCGCGAGTCGAAGCCGGGCCTGCATCATCTTTCCCGACTGGCAATACGCGTCGGCTACGCCCTGCCGAGACAGCTCGCAGCTGAGATCCTGGCGGGTGGCACCCTCGAAGCCGATCAGGTGGTAGCGGTGCTACGGACGCAGGCGCAGCGCCTCGACAACGCATCGATCCTCAAGCTGGGCCGGCTCGCCGACGAAGGTGACAAGCTCGCTGTGATGCAGTTCCTTGCGCCCCTGGCAACCGCGGTTGGAGACGGCGCGTACGCCGACAACCTCGAAGGTCGGATTGCGCTCGCGGTGGACGCCCGCAACCGTCTCGTGAACGTCGGGGCGACCGGCTCTCCAGGAGTCGCGCCACCCCCGGAGACCCGATAGCCGACTGCGTCCGACCGTCGGAGTGCTACTGCCCCATGCCGAGTGAGTACTCCATCTCAAGGAACAGCACTCGCTTGCGCAGGCCGACCCTTTGCGAGTCGTAGGGCCGTCGGCTGGAACTCAGCATGAACGGGAAACCCTCGTTGAGTATGTTCCGTCCACCGAAGCGGAAGCGCAGGTTGTCGTCTACTTGGTAGGCAGTGGTCAGGTCGACCGTGGTACGCGAATCCACGCGCTCGTTCGGGAACTGCCTGAAGAGATTGTTCTCGTAGTCGTTGTTGATGTAGGACGGCGTATGCCGAATCCACAGGTCGCCCGTGATCCTTCCCGAAACCAAGCTGACGTTCGCGCTCACCTTGTACTTGTCCACCCCGACGGACTCGCCGTAGAAGCGAAACTCGCCGCCACCAGGGACCGCCTCGTCGAACATGTCGAGTACCCGATGGTAGACAAGGCGCGGGCGAACGGTACCGAAGTCCGTCTGGAACCGGTAGGACACCTCCAGGTCTAGGCGCTCATCCGCACGGCGGGCGATGTTGACCGGTCGAGTGATGGATTCGAGCAGGTTGCCCATCTCGTCGCGAACGAAGAACTGCGGCAGATTGCCGTATACCTCGACGGGCAACAGACCACTCAACTGCGAACTGGAGGCGATCCGGTCCTCCAGGTCGATGCGCGACCACGCCGCCTTCACCTGAAGTCCCTCGACAGCCTCCGGCAGCCATTCCACGCCGACGGTCCAGTTGACGGACGACTCGGGACTCAGCTCGGTATTCGGACCGAAGGTCTGTATCGCCGAAACCCACGGTGGGTCGCGCAGCGGATCGTAAACGAAGTTTGACTGCCTGGTGCGGGTCGTCCCGCCGAATACCTGGGTAATGCCCGGCGTCTTGAACGCTTCCGAACGCGCGACCCGAACGTCCCACTCCGCCGATGGCTTCCACAGGGCCGCCGTCCGGACAACCGTGTTGGAGAACCTTGCGTCGATGATGATCGGCTCGTCGCTCTCGTCGTTCTCTACCGAACCCGAGGCACTGTAGTCGTCGTTCCGTACCTGCAGGGAAAACACCAAGCGCTCGAGGAGGGGCCGGCTGTTGCCGTCGCCGACGACCGGCACCGTTCCTTCGAGGAAGTACGCCGTGAGTTCCCGCGTCGGGCGGGGCGTGCCGATATAGTCCGCCGTGAAGTCGTCGCCCGGCGTCTCGATCCATTCCTTGCGCAGTTCCGTGCCGACCACGAAGCCCACCTTGCCGCCCGGCAGCTCCCAGAACTCGCCCGAGAGCTTCGGTTCGAAACTGCGGGTGTGGGTTTCGTCGTGGTCGTTGGCGAAGCTTCGGTAGAACTCGGCGATGGTCGGGTTCTGTCCGGTGCCGTCGCCGAACAGGTTGAGCGCTTGGCCTGGATCGGAACTCGCGATCAACGCGATGAGTCGTTCGTACCGAGCATCGTCGTCCACCCGGGTCGACGGCGGGGCGAACATGTATTGATCACCTTCAGAGGATGACTCGGACCGGGAGAAGTCCAACTCGGCGCGCAGGCTTTCGCTGAACTCGTAGGTGGCGCTCACAACGTAGCGAAACTGCTGTTGGACATTGGTCTGCTCGACGTCCGGCACGAGGCCCAGCTCCACCTCGGTATCCGCGTAGTAGCCGACATACACGTCGTGGCCGAAGTTGTTGAACGCATTGCTCGCCGGAACCAGGATCGACGAGAACCCGAACGTCGATACTCGGGATGCCGTCTCGGTCTCCGACCAGAGAACGTCCGCCCTGAGCTGCAACTCGTCGGATCCGCCGAACTCCTGCAACAGGCTAAGCGTCACGGACTGGTTGTCCACCGACCCGCCGATGTCCGCGGGGATGACGTCGAGGTAGTCGCCGGGACCGGGTGCCACGAAGTCCCCGGGCTGCGCGTTTCGGCCGTCGTTGCCCGGCGGCAGGATTAGGGATGCAGGACCCCACCGCGAGAGCGCCACGGTACCTGACCGGGCGTAGGCGGTGCCCACCAGGTTGTAGTCCTGATTGCCACCGTAGCGGTCACTGTAGTCGTTCGAGGTCCAGCCGGTCTTGGCCGTGTCGATGGGATCGCTCTGGCGAAGCGACACGATCGCGGAGACGTTGCCGCTGTCCCATCCAGTGCCGGCGAAGACGCTGGTCGACCTTCCGTGACCACCGGTGCTGCTGTTCTCCAGTCTGGCGCTGAGTTCCAGACCTCGGTAGTCGCGCTTGGTGATGACGTTGATCACCCCGGCGACGGCGTCGGAGCCGTACACCGCGGAACCACCGTCGTAGGCCACCTCGACACGCTCGATTGCGGCGGTCGGAATGTCGTTGAGGTTTGCCGCCAGTTGCTCGGCCTGGCTGGCAATACCGGCAAGACGTTTGCCGTTGACGAGCACCAGGGTGTGCTTGGAGCCGAAGCCGCGGAGGTTGGCGGTGGCCGCCCCGAGCCCCAGGGCACCGAGATTCGCATCGAGTAGGTCGCTGCCAAAGAGCAGGCTGTTGCTGCTGTTGATGGTGGAGAAGTTCTGCGGAATCGAACGGATGACGTCTTCGAAAGTGGAAGCCCCCTGGGCCTTGATGTCCTCTGCCGTGATCACCAAGACGCGCGCCGTGGGATCTCCACCGTCGAGCCGGGTGCCTGTGACGATGACGACTTCCGTCGCCGCCTCCTCCTCGTCCTCCTGCGTCTCCTCCGCCGCCGCAGTGCCTGCGAGCAACCCGCACACAACCCACACCATACCGAACAGGCCGGCACGGCACGTCCAAGCGCGATTTTTCTTCATCACCTACGTCCCTCCAAGATCCCCGAGCTCTTCGGCTCCGTCAAACCCGCGACCCTCTCCGAAGATGCTTACCGGAACCTTACGGAATCTTGCGCGAATGTTGCGGAAACGTTGCGTGACGAGGCATCGGGACATCCGGCCAACACCGGCCCTGCGAGTTCCGGTCGCAGTCAGCTTTCGGTAAGGTGGACGGAATAGGGTAGATGTTCAGAACGACCACGATGGAGGCACGCCAATGAAGACGGTGCGGACTGTAGTGCTCGTCGGGGCCCTCGCAGCCTGCGGTAGTCTCGCTGCGGACGAGATGGACTTTCCCCGAATTCTCGACGCGGGCATCTCCGGCACGCCCAAGCTCTCCGAGCCGTTCCTAGTGAGGGGTACCACCGAACCGATCCGCACCGGGAAGCACGGCCTCGCCGCGCCCGCACTCTGGGACTGGAACGGCGACGGCAAACGGGATCTGCTGGTCGGCGAGTTCGAGACGAACTCCGGCGAGGACTTCCCCATGGGCCCGGACGGTTCGACCATCCGCGTATACCTGAACGTCGGTACCGACTCGGAGCCCAGGTTCACCGACGAGTTCGAGTGGGCGCGGGACACCGGGGGCACGATCCTGGAAGTCCCGCAGTGGTGCTGCATCGGGTTCACGCCGCAGTTCGTCGACCTCGACGATGACGGACATCTCGACATGATCACCGGCCAGTACCATCCCGGCGAGGTGACCTGGTTCAGGAGCACGGGCGACGGCTTCCTACCAGGCGTGAAGTTGCTCCAGGAGGGCGATCCCACGGCGGACGGCAACCCGATGTTCGGCTACGACGGCGAGCCGGGCGACATCGGCACGTTCGACTACTGGGTGTATTCGTCGGCAAGTTTTGGCGACCTGGACGACGACGGCGACCAGGATCTCGTCGTCGGGGGCGGCAGCGGGCTTCGAATGAGTGAGAACATCGGCGGTCCCACGAGCCCCAGCTTCGGCAAGCGCGAGTTGCTCCTGGATGTTCACGGCAAGCCCTTGAAGATTCTCGAACGAGACGACATGGCCGAGACCCTCCCAGGTGCGAGTTCGCCACCTGCAGACGGCGACGGGAAGAGTAGCCCGCTGGTCGTCGATTGGAACAACGACGGCACGCCGGACCTGCTGGTCACCGGCAGCTACCGGCATCCCAACAGCCACGCCGTGACGTTCTTTCAAGGTGTCAAGACCGATGCGGGTCTTCGCTTCCAGCCGGGGGTGGATCTGCTGCCCACCGGCAACGGCGAAAAGGCGCTTCCGGGGAGCGGCCAGCGCGTCTACGTCGACGACTGGAACCGCGACGGTGTCAAGGATCTGATCATCGGCGCAAGTGTCGCCACCGTGAACGGCGGCGAGTTCAGCGACGAGCTTTCCTGGGAGTGGGAGGATGTCACCAAGGTCGAGAGCGCGGGCAAGGATCCGGGGCGTTATCCGCCGAGGGAGCGACCGACAAGGGAGTCGATGGCAGAATTCCTGAACCTCGAAGCGCTCGGCGAGGAGCGACTCGAGGAGACCGTGCGGATGAACCAGGAGTATTGGGACGAGACCATCGGCAGGTTGCACAAGGAGGGCAAGTCACATTGGCTGACCCTTCGACACCAGGGCCGGGTCTACGTGATGCTTGGCGAGCAACGCACCGAATAGCCGATTGGACAGCAGACGGGAGGCGCCAATGAAACACGCCAAGGAACTGTTCTTTGCCACCGCACTGACACTCGCGGGCCAGCTTGCCGCGGACGAGAAGAGTTTCCCGGAGATTCTCGACGCCGGCATTCCGGGCACGCCCCTGCTCGGCGAGCCGATCCTCGTGACGGGTGCCACACGGCCAATCCTGACCGAGAAACACGGCCTCGCGGCCCCGGCGCTGTGGGACTGGAACGGCGACGGCAAGCGCGACCTTCTGGTCGGCGAGTTCGAAACCAACTCGGGAGAGGACTTCCCGATGGGTGCCCACGGTTCGACCATCCGCGTCTACCTCAACGTCGGCACCGACACCGACCCCAAGTTTACCGACGAGTTCGACTGGGCGCGGGATACCGAGGGCACCATCATGGAGGTGCCCCAGTGGTGCTGCATAGGCTTTACGCCGCAGTTCATCGACCTCGACGACGACGGCCATCTCGACATGATCACCGGCCAGTACCACCCCGGCGACGTCACCTGGTTCCGCGGCACCGGCGACGGCTTCCTGCCGGGTGAGACGCTGCGCCAGGAGGGCGATCCGAGTTCCAACGGTCAGCCGATGTTCGGCAACTACGAGGGCGAGCCCGGCGACATCGGCACGTTCCACTACTGGGTCTACTCGTCCGCCAGCTTCGGGGATTTCGACGACGATGGCGACTACGACCTGATCGTGGGCGGCAGCGGGGGCTTAAGGATGAGCGAGAACATTGGCAGCCCACGGCGACCGAGTTTCGCCTTGCGGGAACCCCTGCTTACCATCGACGGCGAGCCGCTCAAGATTCTCGACCGCGGACCGGAGTGGCTGGCGTTGTTCTCGGAGCAAGGCGACATGCCGCCTCCCGACGGAGACGGCAAGAGCAGTCCATTGGTCGTGGATTGGGACGACGACGGCGTGCTCGACCTGCTGGTCACCGGTTCCTACCGGCATCCGGCGAGCCAGGCTGTTAGCTTCTTCCGGGGCGTCAAGACCGACTACGGTCACCGTTTCCATCCGGCGGTCGACCTGCTGCCGGCTGCGGATGGCGGGAAAGCGCTGCCAGGCAGCGGACAACGCGTCTACGTGGACGACTGGAACTCAGATGGCGTTAAGGACCTGATCATCGGCGCCAGCGTCGCTACCGTGAACGACGGCGAGTTTAGCGACGAGCTTTCGTGGGAGTGGGAAGACGTCAACGACGTCCAGAGCGCGGGCAAGGACCCCGGGCTGTATCCACCGCGGGAGCGACCGACCGCAGACTCCGAATTCATGGCTTGGGCGAGGGAAAACTACACCGAGGAGGAATTCGAAGCGCACCTGAAGCTGAACCAAGACTACTGGTACAAGGAGGTCGGACGGCTCTACGATGAAGGCAAGGAGCATTGGCTGACCCTGCGACACCAAGGCCGTGTCTACGTGATGCTCGGAGAACGACGCGAACCGTCGCCGGCTACTGCCGCAACGCTACCGGCAGCTTCCAAGTCGCCGCAGAGCAGCGCCGCCTCGGCAACATCGAATCAGGCGCCGGTTACGCTCGCGTTTGTTGCGCCCGACAACGTCTTAACCGCGGAACGCGCCAACCTAGCCGTCAGATTCACCATGCGCCCCGGCTGGTACATCTACGCGCCGACCGGTCGCAATGCACCACACGGCATGATCGAAACGAGCGTCAGCTTCGGCTTGCCGAAGGGTGTCGAGACCGCAGGACCCCGCAGCCTGCCCCTGCACCACTTCAAGGGTCTCTACGACATCTACGAGGGCTCGGACCGCGAATGGGCGCAGCCCGTCGAGGCAATCGCTGCGGGAAGCTACGAGGTCACCGCGAAGGTCACCTATCAGACCTGCAAGGACGACCTGTGCCTGCCGCCCCGTACGGAGACCCTTCGGACCGTGCTCGCGGTCGTCGACGGTCGAGGCTGACAACACCGCAACGCATCCGGGGGAGACCAATCCGTGAGAATCCTGCTGGTCGAGGACGATGTGAACCTCGCCGAAGTGATTCGCCGTTTGCTACGCAAGGAAGGCCACGTCGTCGATGTGGCCGATTCACTCAGGATGGCCAAGGCGGCAGTCACCGAGCACCCCTACGAGGTCGTGCTGCTCGACCGCATGCTGCCCGACGGCGAAGGCACGGCACTGATCTTCCATGCCCGGGAGGCGGGGGTGCGGACCCGGTTCCTGATCCTCTCCGCGCTCACCGACACCCACCAACGCGTCGAAGGACTCGACCTCGGGGCCGACGACTACATCGTCAAGCCCTTCGAGCCCGACGAGTTGTGTGCCCGGATTCGCGCGGTTGTTCGCCGCCCCACCGGCGAGGGTACGCGAACGGTGGAATGCGGCTACCTACGTCTGGACCTTGACTCCCGCGACATCGAAGCTGCGGCGAACGGCGAATCGGAGCGTAAACCCATGGTCCTTCCGAGACGCGAACGCAGCCTGCTGGACACGCTCCTGGAACGCGCGGGCCGCGTCGTGACCCGTGAGTCGCTGGAGTCGGCGATGTACGGCTACGACGACCCCTTCCAGTCCAATACTCTGGAGTCCCACGTTTCGCGGCTCAGGAAGCGCTTGGCGGAGGCGAAAACGGGCGTCGAGATCCACACGATACGGGGCGTCGGCTACATGCTGAAGGAACAGCCATGAGCGTCAAGGCCAGGTTGTGGCCTCGATCATTGATCGCGCGGATGACGGTTCTATCCGCGGTTTTCCTCGTCCTAGCGGTGGTTTGGTTCGCGCTCGTTCCCTACTGGTTCTACGTCAACCGAGACCCGCTGGTATTGACCGAGACCCGGGTTCGGGGCGAGATTCAGCAGGCATTGTTCTATCCGGAACGAGAGTTGCACTCGCTCTCGGAGTCTGTAACGTTGGCGGAAGTCGCGGCCGCGAACGAGAAGTTCCGCTACCACGTCCGAAAAGGCTCCGAAGAGGTATCCTTCGGCGCACCGCCCCGCCACCTAGCCGTAATCCCTAGGCTGCGCGCGATGCTGGCGGACACGCCAAATGAAACGAACCACGTCCACTGGTCCGCGAAGCTCCAAGACGACGGATCCGCCGCGTGGGTTGGCTTTGGTGTCCAAGACGGCGTCGAGGATTTCTACGAAGTGGCCGGCATCGACACGCCGGTCGAGGGCACGACGGGCATCTTCGCCGTAAACCCGATGGTGTTTTGGATGACATCCCGTGACCCCCTGATCGCCGGCGTCGGTGTATTGACCATCGCCTTCGTCGTCCTCGTGCTGGCGGCTCGCTCGCTAAGAACGCTCGCCCGCGCCGCCGACACGATCGACGCGACCGCCGGCAGACGCCAGCTGCTGCCCGAGCAAGGTCTGCCGACCGAGGTCTCGACCCTGGTTCGAGCAATCAACGACATGATCCGCCGCGTGGAAACCGCCCACGAAGAGCAGGAGATGTTCCTCGCAACCGCCGCCCACGAACTACGCACGCCCATGGCCGTGCTGCGGACCCGCCTCGAGGAGCTTCCCGAGTCCGCAACCAAGGAAGAGCTGCGCGACGATGTACGCCGTATTGCGAGCCTGGTCGACCAGTTGCTTCGACTCATGCAGATCCGCAACAACGATGACCTGCCCGATGAGGTCGATCTCGTGACGACGGCCCGTGACGTGGTGGCCGAACGCGCGCCGCTCACCGTCGACCGAGGCGTCGACATCGAGCTCGAGAGTCAAACCAAAGCACTCCTGATCAAGGGCCATCGTGGACTGGTGGGCGTAGCGATCGCCAATCTCGTGGACAACGCCCTGTCGTTCAGCCAACCGGGTGACACGCTGAAAGTCAGCGTCGACGCCTCGGGCGGCGTGTCCGTTCGCGACCAGGGTCCGGGCGTTCCGGTCGCCGAGTTGGAACGCATCTTCGAACCGTTCGCGAAGAATCCCCCGAACCGCCAAGGCCACGGCCTCGGACTCGCCATCGTACGCGCCGTGATGTCGGCCCACGGTGGCAGCGTTGCGGCGCGGAACATCGAGGGCGGCGGTACCGCGTTCGCACTGCAGTTCACGAACCCCCTGCCCCGGGCTGCGTAACCGCCGATAATCACGACGCTATCGACCAGCCGATTCGTTCGTACATTGAGGTGCCCGCCCAGATCATCCCGAAGAACGGCCGCGGTGAAGCTCCCTGGCGGTATCCAACGCCGCCTCCAGCGAGCCCGTGAAGGCTTTGCCTTGCCAAGCGATGTCGAAAGCCGTGCCGTGATCCACGGACGTGCGGACGATGGGCAGGCCGATGGTCACGTTCACTGCTGTTTCGAAACTCAATAGCTTCATCGGCCCGTGACCCTGGTCGTGATACATGCACACGATGGCGTCGAACCGATCCAGGCGGATGGCCTGGTGGAACACCGTGTCCGCCGGGAGGGGACCAGAAACGTCGAACCCGGCACGACGCGCCGCGTCGATCGCGGGCGCGATGATCTCGCTGTCCTCGTCACCGATCAGGCCTCCCTCGCCAGCATGCGGATTCAGCCCGCAGACGGCGATGCGCGGCGAGCGGCCGAGACGTCCGAGTGCTTCGTGGGTGAGGCGTACCACCGTCCCGATCCGTTCCGGGGTCACGGCGCGGATCGCGTCCCTGAGGGGCACGTGGGCGCTCACATGACTCACCGCCACCTCCGGGGTGGTCAGCATCATGGCGAAGTCGCGGACGCCGCAAAGCGCCGCAATGAACTCGGTATGACCGACGAATCCCGGCGTGGAGACCCGGGTCGCCTCCTTGTTGACGGGCAACGTGACCACTCCCGCCACCTCGCCAGCGAGGGCGGCACGTACGGCGGTCTCGACGTAGTTCCGTGCAGCCTCGCCCGCTTTCGGATTGAGGACGCCCGGCGTGAGATCCTGCGCCGACAACGCACCGAGGTCGACGACGTTCAGACCCGACGCCTTGGCGTCGGCCGGTCGAGCGATCACGTGCAGTTCGACGTCCAGGCCTAGTAGACGGGCCCCCGCTTCGAGGATCGCCGCATCGCCATAGGCGACGACGTGGTCCCCGAGTTCGCCCGCGGCGCACCGGCGCAGCAGAATCTCCGGCCCAACGCCGCTGGCATCACCCATGGTGACGGCCATCCGCATCGGTGCGACTCCGGACGTCGACCGGGGGCGTTCGATCCGCCCCCGGACAATCTACGCGGCGGTTAGGCCAGCGCCTCCTTGGTGGTCTTCACGATGGCCGCGGCGACCTTGTACGGATCCGCATTGGAAGCCGGGCGGCGGTCTTCCAGCCGTCCCTTCCAGCCCGCCTCGATCGTGACGATGGGAATCCGGATGGACGCGCCTCGGTCGGCGATGCCGTAGTTGAACTTGTCGATCGACTGCGTTTCGTGCAGACCGGTCAAGCGCTGATCGTTGTCGGCGCCGTACACGGCGATGTGTCGCTCGATCTGCTTGCCGAAGTGCTCGCAGATCCTGGTGAACGTCTCCTCGTCACCGGATTCGCGCATGACGCCGTTCGAGAAGTTGGCGTGCATGCCGGAGCCGTTCCAGTCGCCAAGCACCGGCTTCGGATGCCAGTTGACCGCGTAGCCGTACTTCTCGCCCGTGCGCTCCGCGAGGTAGCGTGCCACCCACGTCTCGTCACCGGCTCGTGCGGCGCCCCTGGCAAAGACCTGGAACTCCCACTGGCCCGCGGCAACCTCGGCGTTGATGCCCTCGACGTTGATGCCCGCGTCGAGGCACGCATCCAGATGCCGGTCGATGCACTCGCGGCCGAAGGCGTTGCGTGCGCCGACGGAGCAGTAGTAGGCGCCCTGGGGTCCCGGGTAGCCACCGGCCGGGAAGCCGGGCGGCAGGTTCGTGCTGGTGTCCCAAAGGAAGTACTCCTGTTCGAACCCGAACCAGAAGTCCTCGTCGTCGTCTTCAATGGTCGCGCGACCGTTGGACTCGTGGGGCGTGCCATCGGCGTTGAGCACCTCGGTCATCACGAGGTAGCCATTGGTGCGAGCCGGGTCCGGGAAGATCGACACCGGCTTGAGCAGCAGGTCCGACGCATTGCCCTCGGCTTGGGCGGTGGAACTACCGTCGAAGTTCCACATCGGACATTCCTCTAGGGTTCCCCCGAAGTCCCTTTCCACCCGCGTCTTGCTGCGCAGGCTCTGGGTCGGCTGGATCCCGTCCAGCCAGATGTACTCCAACTTGCTTTTCATCCCTTCTATATCTCCTTAGTCGAACATCAATCGGTCGCCCGAAAGCGACGCGAGTCCGAACCGTTGTGCTGACTTGCCTGCCCGGGTCCGTGCATTCGGACACGGGCGCAACGCCTCTCACGGCTCGTTGCCGCTACCGGGAATGCAACAATTGCGCCAGCATCCGCAAAGCCCACCCGGTTCCGGTTCCCGCACCGTCCACGGAGCACGACCCACCGCTGGCCGCGAGCGTAGTGCCCCAAAGCGGCGCATCATAGCACCGTACTGGTGCACCATGGACCACTGCGCGCGGGTCGTGGCTCACTCCCGCGAAGTGCCGGGCCGGCTATGGGGCGCTCGCTAGTTCGAAGTGCCGAGTCGGGGTCTGGAACGCTATCATCGCTGCCTTTGAGGCACAGGCGGCCATCGTCGCCACAGGCAGCTACAAGGAGAAATGATGAGAATCGGTATCTACGGCGGCAACGTCAGACGCGGCAAACCGCTATCGAGCCTGGTCGACGAAGTCGTCGAGAAGGAAGAGCAGGGGTTTTCCAGCTATTGGACACCCCAAGTCGGTACCTTCGATGCACTGACCATGCTGGCGCTGGCCGGACAACGGACCAGCCGCATCGAGTTGGGTACGGCGGTCGTGCCGAGCTATCCCCGACATCCCAGCGCTCTCGCCCAGCAGGCGGCCACGGTGAACGCCCTGTGTGGGGGCCGACTGATCCTCGGGGTCGGTCCGTCCCACGCCCCCGGCATCGAAGCGCTGGGCCTCGCCTACGATCGTCCCGCACGACACATCCGCGAGTACGTCAGTGTTCTCAAGGCACTCGGTGACGAAGGACGCGTGGACTTCCAGGGCGAGATGTACCAGGTGCGCACCGGTTTCGCGTGTCCCGACGCGGCACCCTTCAAGGTGGTCGTCTCGGCGCTTGCCCCGCTGATGCTGAAGGCGGCAGGCGAGGTTGCCGACGGCACGGTTACGTGGATGGTCGGCAAGAACACCATCGCTGATCACACCGCGCCGCGCATCGCCAAGGCCGCGGCGGACGCGGGACGCGAACCGCCACGGGTGATCGTCGCGTTGCCCCTCTGCGTGCACGACGACAAGGCCCAGGCCACGGCTCGGGCCGTGCAGATCTTCGCGGGCTACGGTCAACTGCCCAACTACCGGCGCCAACTGGACGCCGAAGGCTTGGATCAAGCCGGCGAGATTGCCGTGGTGGGCAACGAGGACGAGGTCACCGCCGAACTTCAGGCGTACTTCGACGCAGGTGCCACCGAGGTGATCGCCAGCGTCTATCCCGCCGGCGACGACAGCCGAGGTTCCTTCGCCAGAACGACGGCACTGCTGCAGTCACTGGCGAGCGGCTAACCGCGTTTTCGCAGGATCCGCACGGTGGTGTCGTTCGAGGTGCGCCGCCAGCAGATCCCGGCCGAAGTCCGACCCCGGCCGATGCCAGACGGCGTGCAGGTGATTACCATCCTCGGTGTTGTCGATCTCGATCAGTAGGCCAGGTCCCGACACGCGGACGTAGAACGGGTAGTAGGGCCGCTGGTCGAGAGCCGCGAACGCGAAGCGCATACCGTCGCGCGCCGCCGCGATCTCCGCTTCGCGTTGTGCCGCGATTTCGTCGTTCCACAGACTCGTGAAGAGGGCCAGGAAACGGTCGAGCAACGCCTGCTGCCTGGCGGTCATCGACGACCGCAGTAGGCCTACGGGTTCGGGGTCCGCGAGGGTCGGAACCTGCCCCTGCATGTGGCCGCGCTCGGCCCGGTAGGGGAGCATCGCGGCTTCCTGCTGGTCCCCCACCAGACTTCGATACAGCTGGCGAAACAAGCGCTCCTCTTCACCGAGCACCGCGACGCCCGCCGAAGGCATGCCATCAGGCACCAAGCGTGGTCGGGCGCCGAGAAACAGCGGCAGGGTCGCTGGAACCTGCCCAGGCGTGGCGGTGACGTTCACGGACAGGTGGTGTCCCTCGAACCGAAAGCCCCAATCCGAGTCCTCCGCCGGTTCGCCGAAAAACGCCCAGTGGTACCGCTCGGGATCCCGGAACTCGTCTACCTCGTCCCAGCCGGACTCCATTACACGCAGGTCCAGTTCCAACTGGCGGATCGCCCGGGTCTTTTGGTAACCGCGGGCGGACAACACGTGGGCAAGGAGATCCTCGCCCTTGGCCTTGGCGTGGTCGTCGAGGTGGCCGTGCCGCGCCCCTTCGAGGCCGATGGGCGCAAAGCGAATCATGCCGCGTTCCCGGTGACCGAAGGGCCACGCCGCGTCATCCCGCTGATCCTCGTTGAGTGCGGCGAGGAAGCTCCGGGCCGTCGCTGCCAGGCTGGGCGGTTCGGCAAGGGCATCGCGGATCGGCAATACGGCAACAAGAACAATCGATAAGGTCTTGATAGTTCGCATAGTTCTCTCCCGAGAAACCCCGCTGGTCGCAGTGAAGACTAGCATCAGTCATACCGGCACCGTGCGCCGACTTGGCGCTAGAATTGACGGCTGATCGTTCGTGGAATCCAGCCATGGCTGCCGCTACCGCCGAGATCGTCGCGGGCGTCCATCTAGGCGACGCCGCCCTGTTCCGTCAACAGTGCTACGTCGGGGGCGATTGGGTGGACGCCGACTCGGGCGACAGCTTCGAGGTGACCGACCCGGCGACCGGCCAGGTGATCGGCTCTGTGCCCGCGTTCGGTGCGGCCGAGACCCGTGGTGCCATCGAAGCCGCGAACGAAGCCTATCCGGGCTGGCGGGCACTGACCGCCAAGGAGCGGGCGGGCGTGTTGCGCCGCTGGTACGAGCTGATGCTCGAACATCAGGAGGACCTTGCCGTCATCATGACCGCCGAGCAGGGCAAGCCGCTCGCGGAGTCACGCGGCGAGATTCTCTACGGCGCCTCGTTCATCGAGTGGTTCGCCGAGGAGGCCAAGCGCGCCTACGGCGACGTCATCCCCGCGGCGCAGAACGACCGGCGCATCGTCGTCACCAAGGAACCCGTCGGCGTCGTGGCCTGCATCACACCGTGGAACTTCCCCAACGCCATGATCACCCGCAAGGCCGGACCCGCATTGGCGGCGGGTTGCACCGTGATCGCACGACCCGCCTCGGCCACGCCCTACTCCGCCCTGGCCCTCGGCGAACTCGCCACCCGTGCGGGTATTCCGCCAGGCGTGTTCAACGTCATCACCGGGCCGTCGAGGGCAACCGGCGGCGAACTCACCGCCAATCCCATCGTGCGCAAGCTGTCGTTCACGGGTTCCACCGAAGTCGGCAAGCTGCTGCTCGAACAGTGCGCCGGGACGGTGAAGAAGGTGTCCATGGAACTCGGTGGCAACGCGCCCTTCATCGTCTTCGACGACGCGGACGTGGAGGCCGCTGTCGAAGGCGCGATCGCCTCCAAGTACCGCAACACCGGACAGACCTGTGTGTGCGCCAACAGGTTCCTGGTACAGGATGGCGTCTACGACGAATTCGCATCCAGGCTCGCCGAGGCGAGTGCCGACCTGCGCGTGGGCCCCGGATTCTCGGGCGGGATCGAACAGGGTCCGTTGATCGACATGGCCGCGGTCGAGAAGGTAGAAGAGCATATCCGCGACGCGGTGGATGGCGGTGCCAGCGTCGTCGCCGGCGGCAAGCGCCACGCGCTCGGCGGAACGTTCTTCGAACCCACCGTCATCACCGGCGTGACGCCGCAGATGAAAGTCGCACGGGAGGAAACCTTCGGCCCGCTCGCGCCGCTATTCCGCTTCGAGACCGAGCAACAGGCCATCCGCCTCGCCAACGCCACGGAGTTCGGCCTTGCGGCGTATTTCTACAGCCGCGACATCGGACGCATCTGGCGCGTCGGCGAAGCCTTGGAATACGGAATCGTCGGCGTCAACGTCGGCATCATCTCCACGGAAGTCGCCCCCTTCGGCGGGATGAAGGAATCCGGGATCGGCCGAGAAGGATCCCACTACGGCCTCGACGAATACCTAGAGGTCAAGTACCTGTGTATCGGCGGCATCCTGTAAGCCGCTCCAATCAGCCACCGAGGAAGCAGCCGTGGCCGATAGCAACCCGTACGAAGAACACACGATCATCGGCAGAGGCGGTGCACGGAGACTGCATGCCGACATCTATAGACCGAAGCGGCGCAACGGTGCAGGCGTGCTGATGATCCATGGCGGCGGATGGCGCATGGGGTCGAAGGGCATGATGCCGCCCCAGGCCCAGGCATTGGCGAATCGTGGATTCACGTGCCTCGCGACAGAGTACCGCTTGAGACCCCGGCATCCCTGGCCCGCCCAGATTCACGACGTCAAAACCGCTATCCGGTGGTTTCGTGCGAACGCCGACGCGCTGGACGTGGACCCGACGCGCATCGCCGTCCTCGGCAACTCGGCCGGCGGGCACCTTGCCCTGCTGCTCGCAGGCACCGTCGGCCTCTCCGAGTTCGAAGGAGACGGCGGCAACCCGGGTACCGATACCACCGTGGCGGCCGTCATCGCTGTATACCCGCCCGTCGAGTTCTACGTTGGCGACCGCACCTCGGGGGGAACCGCGGCATCGGCGCTGCTGGGCGAGAACGCGGACCCCGATGCGGCGCGGGCGGCGAGTCCCATGACCTACGTCCGCGAGGATTTCCCACCCACGTTCTTCCTGCATGGCAATGGCGACACTGTCGTACCGGTTTCCGCCAGCATCAAGATGTACAACGCACTCTGCGATGCCGGTGCGCGTGCGGAGATGCACATCTACGCCGAACAGCCCCACACGTGGGCCCGGTGGCCGAAGTGGGTGCAACCGACGATGGACGAGGCGGCAGTCTTTCTCGAACGCTACGTGGTCAACCCCGCCAGCTATGGCAGGCCCTCCCGTCTTCCTGCGTAACGACACGCGAGGGAACCCGTCGCTCACCGAACCGTCCAACAGTCCCAGAGAGTTCGAGAGCCCGAGAAAAGCCGTTGAAAGCGTCTGACCTATTCGTCAAGTGCCTCGAGGCGGAAGGCATCGAGTACGTATTCGGCGTTCCGGGCGAAGAGAACGCCGACTTCATGATGTCGCTCGAAGGCTCTGACCGCATTCGATTCGTGCTGACTCGGCACGAACAGGGCGCGGCGTTCATGGCGGAAGTCTACGGTCGCCTGACGGGCAATCCAGCGGCCTGTCTTGGAACCCTCGGTCCGGGTGCGACCAACCTCATCACGGGGGTCGCGGACTCGAACATGGACAGGGCGCCGCTGCTGGTCCTCACCGGCCAAGGCACGACGCATCGCCTGCACAAGGAGTCGCACCAGGTCATGGACGTCGTGGCGATGTTCGAACCTGTCACCAAATGGGCGGAGACGGTTCGCACCCCGGAGGCGATTCCCGAAATCGTGCGCAAGTCCGTGAGCATCGCCACCACCGAGAAACCCGGGGCCGTGCACATCGAGTTGCCCGAGGACATCGCCAAGCTCGAGTGCGACGCAAGACCCATCCTGCCCCGCCGTCGTCGACGACCCGTCACCGACGACAAGATCGTCAACCAGGCTTTCGAGCTTCTCGCGAGCGCCCACAAACCGGTCATCCTGGCGGGCAACGGCTGCATCCGGCGACGGGCCAGCCACCAGCTCAAGCTGTTCTGCGACAAAACAGGCATCGGTGTCGTCAGCACGTTCATGGCCAAGGGCTGCGTGGACATGGACGCCGACTACTGCCTCTACACGGCGGGTCTTGGCACTCACGACCGTGTGAACCTGGCAATCGACGAGGCCGACCTTGTCATCTCGCTGGGTTTCGACATGGTCGAGTACCATCCGCGCCTTTGGAACCCCAACGCCGACAAACGCATCATCCATGCGGACTTCCTGCCGGCCGAGGTCGACACCCACTACGTTCCCGAGGTCGAGCTAGTCGGCGACCTCGCCCACCTGCTGTGGATGCTGAATGAGCGCGTCGACGCCGCTGGTGGTCTGACTTTCGACTTGGACAGTCAACGCGCGCTGCGCAGGGACATGGGTGCAGACATCGGCGAACACGGCGACGACGATACCGAGGGCACGATACGACCGCAGAAGGCATTGATCGACGCCCGCGCCGTCCTCGGCAGACACGACATCCTGCTGTCCGATGTGGGTGCCCACAAGATGTGGATCGCCCGCCACTATCACTGCCACGAGCCCAACACCTGTCTGATTCCCAATGGATTCTGCTCCATGGGGTTTGCGCTGCCCGGCGCCATCGCCGCCAGCCTGGTGTTCCCGGACCGCCGCGTGCTGGCGGTATCGGGGGATGCCGGATTCCTCATGAACGTCCAGGAGATGGAAACTGCGAAACGCCTAGGTAGCGAGATCACCGTCCTCGTCTGGGAGGACAACGAGTACGGCCTGATCGCCTGGAAGCAGGAGAACGAGTTCGGCCACCACACGGACCTATCCTTCGGCAACCCCGACTGGCTGGAACTCGCCAGCGCCTTCGGCTGGAACGGCTATTACTGCGCGGCGAGTCGCGACCTCGAAGGTGTCCTCGAATCCTCGTTCCGGGAAGAGGGACCGAGCCTCGTGGTGATCCCCATCGACTACCGCGAGAACCGCATCCTCACCCGCAAGCTCGGCGAGATCACGGCGACCCTGTAAAGCTCCGTGCCAACCCGTGCAAGCGGCGACCCTTGTGGCGTCCGTGGTGACCTCGGCCAACGTCGACGTCACGCCCATGGAGACGACCAACCGCCACGGACCAATATCGCCCATTTCAATCTCGGGGGTGTGTCACCGCAAGAGGGACCCTTTGGCGACATCCTGGCGCGAGCCATCTGGCCGTCGGCAACCGTCCCCGTCTTCGCTGATCGCACTGCCGTTGGCGGGGTTGTCCACGCCTTGTCCACGGCGCCGGTCCCCGAATCAGCCGAGGCGCGGTGGGGAAGGGGTGGACAACCCCAGACGGACAGCCCGC